>JAHRFU010000121.1 GCA_019084485.1 Desulforudis sp.
ATCCCACCATCCGAATTGCAATATGTGGGCAGGGCAGGTTGGGCAACACTATTCGGGAATCATCTCCAGCGAGTAGCGCATAGCATAGAAAAAGACTTTTGATCAAATACGCCAAAAGCCTTGTCACTCTAAGATTTGGTGTCGGAGGGGGGACTTGAACCCCCACGGTGTTAAACCACACGCCCCTCAAACGTGCGCGTCTGCCGGTTCCGCCACTCCGACGTTTTTTCACATTCTCTAGTGTAGCGTTCGGCGGTTCTTTTGTCAAGGGATTGACCGGTCACAGGATAAGGATTAACAGACTTGACTTTTATTGCTAGGAGGCAATGAGGGGCAATAAACCACTCCTGACCGTATATTAATGTTGAGGACGGAGTTGGAAAAGGGAGTGCATCACATGAATGCCATTGTTTACGCGCGTGAAGCCGGATTTGTGGACGAAAGCTCTCCTGTTCAGGTTCAGCTTAATCAATGTAAACAGTACGCCAGGCGGATCGGGTGTACCGAGATCGACATTTACTTCGACCAGGAGATGGCTGGCTGGAGCCTTGATCGCCCGGGACTTCAGGCGGCACTGGCCCGAATCAAGCAGGGGGATGTGGACTATTTCATCTTTGCCCATCTCCATTGCCTTTCATATAAGATCCGGGACCAGCTGCTGTTGATCAAAACAATTGAGGAACTGGGTATCCGGGTGGCAGCGGCCTGTGCACCGATACCAAATCCGGTGTCATTGATTTGTCTGACCGAACAGTATTGCGAAACGGTGATCAACTAGAGGAAGGTTGACCAAAGGAACGCAAAAATTCGACAGAAAATGCGCAAAGTTGTGTGTTGAGGGGATTCTGCAAGCAGTAGAGTCCTCTCTGCATTATTAGGATTACTTGCAACGAATAGTAGGTTGGATGTCCTACAGGTCGTAATAGGGAGCCTTTACTCCAAGATAGCCAGACATAAATCAAAATGATTATTGACTCTTGGAATAATATACCTGTATGATATTAGTGCAATTAATAATAGGGGGTTTAACTATGCCTTTTGAAGTGTTTTTACCCGAACAGGAGGCGGCGCTGTTTCGCCGAAAACAGCCTGTAGTAGCAATCTCAAAGAACTCCATTCGCTTAAACAAAACCGCTTATGAAAAGCTATCTGCTGAATCAGTGGAACTTGCTTACGACCGGGATGGGAACGCCATCAGGGTCAGAAGAGCGGACAGCGGCTTCAAGATTCAGAATAAGAAGATCACCAGTAAGGGATTCTTCAAACACTTCGGGCTTAGTTTAAACGGTAAGTTTTTGGCAAGATATAGTGAAGAAGAGAGTTCTTTGGTGATCAGTTTGAATAACACAAAATGAGGTGAAGAGGCGCAACTCTCCTAGAATGCGCATCAATGGACGAGGCAAAGTATCTTGATGTTTTCGAGCGATTAGCAAACCACTTCGGCCCTCGGCAATGGTGGCCCGCTGAAACCACCTTCGAGGTGATTATCGGTGCCATACTGACCCAGCAGGTCGCCTGGCGCAACGTGGAGACGGCCATTGCCAACCTCAAGAGGCGAGATGTGTTGGATGCAGCCAGACTTCTGGCCGTACCCGATGAGGAACTGTGGGAGTTGATCCGGCCCACCCGCTTCTTTCGCCAAAAAGCCACCCGGCTGAAGGATTTCTGTCGGGTGGTTGTTGACGATTATCACGGTGATCTGTCCGCTTTTCTGGCTCAGGAAGCGGGCATCCTCAGGGCGCGTTTATTGGGTTTGCGCGGCATCGGCAAGGAGACTGCGGATTCCATAATCCTGTATGCCTCTGGGCAACCGGTCTTTGTCATTGACAGCTATACCCACCGCATTTTCAGCCGGCTGGGCCTTACCTCCGGATCTGAATCCTACGATAAACTGCAAGCCAGGTTTGTCCAGAATCTCCCGCAAGAGCTGGTACTTTTCAACGAGTACCACGCTCTCATTGTTACTCTCGGCCACCACATCTGCCGCACCCAAACCCCGCACTGTGGGCAGTGCCCCCTGAATGATATTTGCCAGCACCCGAACTCATAATGCCGGGCGTAGCTCCATTTCCGGGCTAGTAGCTTCAGTTTCGGGAACGGGGTTGCCCAGCAGCCGGCGTTCCACGGTGAAGCTTCCGGACAGCGCCTGGTACTTGATTACGTCCGCAGCCACGAGCCCATTTCCCAGATCAAAATGAAGAATGATCGCCGTATAGGGGGCTTCCTTGTCGGACTGCAGTCCGCGGAACCCTTCGGCACCGGCACTGCCGGGGTTGATCAGGGTGGAGCCTGCGCTCTGTGAGATCTCGATCTGGTGAGTATGGCCGACGACTATCATGGGTACATCCCCCATGAATTGGCGTCCCACGATCGGGTTGTGAACCATGATAATGTCCGGTGTTGTCCGGCCGTTTTCCATTGCGGAGCGCAGGCCGTCGACCTGACCCTGCAGCTTCTCGATCTCTTCCTCGAGGTTTTCGGCGACGACGGTGTTCCCGTAAGCCCAGGGATCCGGCGAGCCCAGAATCTTCATGTTTAGAACCTCAACCATACTCCCCTCCAACACTTGGACGTTGGGCAGACGGCGCATAAATTCGATGACCTCAGGCGAATCGTGGTTGCCCGGCGCAAACACATAGGGGATGCCAAGTTCCGCGATCTGAGAGAGAGGCTGCAACTCGACCACAGAACCGAAATCGGTGATGTCACCTGCATCGAGAACCATGTCGACCTCAAAGTGGCGTACCAGGGCGTTAATGAACTCCAGAGCCACGAAGTTGTTGTGAATATCGGCGATGACCAATACCTTTCGGTGGCCAGGCTGACTCATGAAGTCAAGCCGGTCCACCTGACCGTACAGCATCTGCATATTCCGCACCACCAGATGGGTTTTATCCTGGAAGTCCTGAATCTTGTCGAAGAATTCATCGGCCAGGTGGAGTACACGGGGAGCGGCAGCGACTATGCCGTGGTATTCAGGCTCCCGAAAAGCATCACGGTTGTATGACTGCAACGTAATCCCCAGAGCCAGGGCCACCAAAACCAGACCCCCCACAGCCGGCATGAGCAGACGGCGGGCGGGCGGGCGGAAAACCGCCCAGTAGAGCAGGGCCGCGCCGAAACCGCCCACTGCGATCTGGCGCAGGAAGAAGTGGATCAGCGGGCCTTGGGTCCGATTCTCCACCTCGTTTAACAACTCGGATTGGCCTTCGTTACGAAGGGCATTACCGATTTCCTCGGGCCGAACACCGGTAATGGTGAGCCGTAACTCGACCGGGCCGGTATGAGTATTCGCAGTCAAACTGCCAATGGGCGGTATCTCCAGCACGGTACGGCTGTCCAGAGCAGGCATCACCGCCGCCCGGACTGACACACCGTGGACCTCATACACATTCGGCCCGATTAGGTACACGGAAAGGACAGCTCCCAGAATCACCACGAGCGTCTTAAAGAGCGGAAGAAGTAGCTTTCTAGGAACGTCCATCGATTTCAAATAAATCGACTTTTCTCCTTAGGTTTTTGCTATTCTCACCATAGCATACGGACTAGTGAACGGACAATCGAACAAAGGTTTCCATTGCTCCTGTCGCAGCGCATCAGCCCTCCGCATAGAATGGAACGATTTGACTATTGGGGGCTGAATGGTATGTGGAAACTGCTTAAACGTTTCCTGGTGCGACTGCTACTGCTTCCCATCCTCCCGGCCTTGGCCTGGGGCCCCGCCACACACCCCTACATCAACAAGCGTGCCTTGGAAATTGCGGAAAGGGAAGTGCAGCAGCATAATCCGGGGGTGAACCGGAGGATTGTGGAGATACTGGCCCGAAACCGCGATGCCTTCATATTCGGCGGCAACAGCGCCGACGCCGTCTCGAGCTATCATATCCTGTCCGGGGTAACCGTCTATGACTACGCCCATAACTATTGGCCGGACACATCGGGCGGGGTTTCGGTATTTGGCTACAAGCTCGTCGACGAGTGGTATCAGTCCTCCATCGGCAGGCGTGACACCACCTATCCCGAAGCCGATTTTGCCATCGCCTGCGGGTGGCTTGCGCACCAACTGGCCGATTGGTACGTGCATTACGCCCCGATCGACCGGGATGGGTGGATTCTTGAAGACGTCCTGGCGGAAGCGGACGACGAAACGGTGTTCCACGGCTATTCGAACTCACACCGGGTGCTGGGCGCCTACTACTATCCGGAGATTCTGGCATTGTATAACACTGCGGACCACGCCTTGATCGAGTTCTTCCATGACATGCTCCTGCTCGACCGCCATGGCTCGTCTTTCCTGGGACAGAACCGGGTCGAACTATTTCCAACGAGGATCGTCGCCGGACAACTGAAAAACCTTCTGACTCAGACGTCGGAACAGTACGAAGGGGTGGTCACCCGTATCCCTCCGGAACTTGTGTCCACCTTTGGGGAAAGCTTCAACCAGGTTATTCAAGCCCTAAAGGCGTTAAACGATATCGCCGTTCACCTTAATCCCCGACTTGTCACCACGGTCGCGAACAGTATTGATCCCGGGCGTACCGGGAAGCCCGACTACATTGAAATGTCCGTTCAAAGAGTGCTGAATGAATTCTTCAGCCTAAGCTTTGAAGAGATTGCCCGTAGGGGGAGCCTGATGGTGTGCAACCAAGCCGACGGGGAACCGGCCATCAAGATTCGCGAAACAGCCCGCGCCGGAACGATTTTGTTCGGGCTGGCCGACCGACTGACCCGGTTGGTCGATCCGGAACTGGCGGTAAGCCTAGTCAAGGATCCAAATTCACTCAACTTAAGGCTGCTCTGGGGCCTGGTCGATCTACGGGCCGGTATCATTCGCGAACTGGTTCGAGTGTGGGGAGTCGGCAAGCTGTCGGAGCACCTCCATCACGACCCGAAACTGGGGGCCCTGAAGGCCTTCTTAACGGAGCTGATGCGGGGCAAGTACGGTGACTTCACCGCCGGGCAGCATCGTTTTCAAAGGCGCCTGCCTCCCTTGTTGCAGTCTGCCGGTGTGGAACACTCTCCGCCCGGGTTCAGCGAGATTCGGGTAAAAGTCATTCCCGCCGTGTTCCGTGATCAGCCCAATCAGGCCGGTAAAACCATTGATCCGGCCACCTTGGCGTTTGCCGTAAACGGTTATGAGGCTCGGACCAAACCGGATACTTTTGAACTGGAGCTGAACTGGGACGGTCCGAAGATGTTCCTGGTCGGCAGGGTTAAGCCCGGGTTCTGTCAAGGAACACATCACCTGCTGGTCTCCGTCCGGGATCGCTCGGAAGCACCCACCGGGCGCTTGGAACAAGAACTCCAGGTTTGGCGGAAGACATGAAGGATTTTTCTTACCAAAACAAGAATAAACTACTTAGTACATTAAATTGTTGGAGGGTTGTCTGTGTCTCTACGAATCGGCATCCTGATGGGCGGGCGGTCCGCCGAACGGGAGGTCTCGCTCAAGAGCGGGCGCGCCGTTTATGATGCCTTGGTAGCCAAAGGTTATGAGGTTAAAACCATTGACATCAGCGCGGAACTGCCGGCCAGAATCAAGGAAGCCCGGGTGGAAATTGTCTTTGTGGCCTTGCACGGGCCGCTCGGAGAGGACGGCACCATTCAGGGTGTGCTTGATCTTCTGAACATTCCCTACACCGGTTCGGGGGTGCTGGCCTCTGCCCTGGCCATGGATAAGGTGGCCACCAAGCGAATCCTGCTTTCTGAAGGCCTACCGACACCGCGTTTTGCCGAATACAGGCGACCGGAAGATGAAGAAGAAATTCTAGAATTGGCGGAAACAGTCTGGGCAGAGTTCGCAGGGACGCTGGTGGTGAAGCCTCCCGGGCAGGGTTCTTCTCTGGGAATGACCATCGTCCGGAACCAAGGTGAGGTCGTTGGAGCCCTGCGCACGGTCTTCCAGTTTGGGGATCGGGCGTTGGTGGAAGAGTTCATCCCAGGGATCGAGGTAACCGTACCCCTGCTGGGCAACCGTAGCCCGCGGGTGCTGCCGATGATCGAAATCATCTCTGAGACGGGCCTATATGACTATCAGTCAAAGTACACCCCGGGCTTGAGCCACCACATCATTCCGCCCCGTATTTCGGATGAGGCCCAGGCCGAGATCGCCCGCCTGGCGGTGCGCACTTTTGAACTTCTGGGTTGCCGCGGCTTGGCGCGGGTCGACTTCATCCTGTCTGAAGATGGAAGGCCTTACATCCTGGAGTTAAACACCATTCCCGGTCTCACTCCGGTCAGCCTGTTCCCTGATTCCGCAAAGGCTGCCGGAATTGATATGTCCCAGTTAGCCGAGACACTCCTGGTCTTGGCTCAGGAACATTATATGGAAGCTGGAGGTTTTGTCGATTAACGCTCAACAACTGGCCTCAATGATCGATCATACCCTGCTCAAAGCGAACGCTACCCAGGACGACATCCGGCGGCTTTGCACCGAGGCCCGGGAGTACGGGTTTTATGCCGTATGTGTGAACCCGTGCTTTGTGAAGCTGGCCGCACAGGAACTAAAGGATACTCCGGTGAAAATCATTTCGGTGGTCGGTTTCCCGCTGGGGGCAAACACCATCCCGGTTAAGGTATTGGAGTCCAAACAGGCGGCTCTGGACGGAGCCCATGAAGTCGACATCGTGCTGAATATCGGGGCGCTCCTGGAAGGCGACACCATCTACCTGGCGAACGAAATCGATAAGGTTATTGAAGCCGCTCGTGACGTGCGCATTGATATCTCGGCCAAGGTGATCTTAGAAACCGGTTATCTCACCAGGGACCAGATGCTTCTGGGCTGCTGGGTGGCGACCGGTGCCGGGGCCGGTGCCGACTACGTGAAGAATGCCACCGGTTACGGCCCGACTGGGGCCAGCGTTGAGGAAATCCGGTTCTTACGCCAGTCCTTCAGTGAACAGTTGGGGGTAAAGGCCGCAGGCGGGATTAAGGATCTGGCCACTGCACTGGCAATGGTGGAAGCTGGCGCGGATCGTCTGGGTACCAGCTCCGGGGTGCAGATTATTGATGAACTAAAAAGACAGGCCTAAAAATAGGCGCCAGACGGTGACTTTTTTTCCCAAGCTTGCAGGAATCTGGCTATTGGCGCAGAAATCCCAGTAAATGGGAGGGATGCGCATGCGCTGGATTGTCATTCGGAACCCGTTGAAGTCGGAGAGAGTCCAGAAAACCGACTTGAAACTGTGGTTATCCGCTGTGAGAGCGTTATCCAGGCTTAAGGCCGACAAGGCGGCCATTCGATTGATCAACAAGGCTCTGGCCCAGCATCCGAATCAGCCGGATCTGTATTTTGAAGCCGGCCGGGTTTACCTGAGACAGGGCCAGTTTGACAAGTCGGTATGGCACTTTAAGAAGGCCAATCCGGCTCTGGAGCCGTCCAACTTTGTTTCGTGGCTCGAAGAGCTGGTGAATGAACAGAATGAAGGGATTGTAGCCGACCGGGGGTCGGTGCTCTGTGCTCTCAGCATTTGGTATCTGCAGACCGGTGATCCGAACCGGGCTCTGAAGTACCTTAGCCCTCCTTATCTGCACCGGTCTTTCCCCGGTGCCCTGAACATCAAGGGGCTCTGTCTGCTTGCTCTGGGGCGTTATACTCAGGCGCAGCAGGCCTTTGAAGTGGCTGCGCAAATCGGCGGCGGATCTGAAATACTATACAACGCAGGGATCGCCTGTCTGAAGTTGAAGCAGTATGACCGGGCCCTGAAGTACTTTGAGCAGGCCCAGCAACGCGGCTTAGCCGGTTCCGATCTCATGAACAACAAAGGGTTTTCTCTGTACTACCTCAACCGTCTGGAAGAAGCCGCTCTCTGCTACGAGATGGCTTTGAACCTGGCACCGAAGGATCAGGTAATCCTGGGGAACCTGGCTGCCTGCTGTGAGAAGCAGGGACGCCTGACTGAGGCTCTGGACCACTACCGGGAGGCGATCCGGCTTGATCCGTTCGACCCCGCTCTGCGCAACAACTTCGCCCTCTGTCTGCAGTCCGCCGGCCGTTACAGTGAGGCGTTGCAACAGCACGACCGTACCCTTGAACTGGATTCCGATTTGTCCTATATCTGTAACCGGGCCATATGCCTGTACCGGATGGGCGAGACTGATGAGGCGCTGGCGGTCTACGATGAGCTTCTGAGTGCCAATCCCACTGAAAGCTCGGTCTGGGGTTTGCGGGCCGAGTTGTTGATGTCCCTGGGCCGAACCACAGACGCCACGGAGTCCCTTAACCGGTCACTGGGGCTGACCGGTTAGTAGTTAGTAGTCAGGAGTCAGGGGGACAAGTAGTCAGAATTCAGGATTCAGTAGTCAGTAGTCAGTAGATGGGAGCCAAGGGACAAGGAGCCAGGAGCGGGGACAAGGAGTTAGGAGTTAGGAGTTAGGAGTTAAGAGTTTCGACCCGGGGGTTAGACCCCGGGTTTCGTTTTGTTTATATGCAATAATTAGGTATAATACCAATCAGGGAGTCAGTAATCAGAATGCTTCTTCCTTATACATTCTGAATCCTGAATTCTGGTTCCACATTCTGACTCCTGACTCCTGACTACTGGTTCTCAAGAACGCACCAACAGTAACGCTATTGAGGAGACTCACTATGTACGAGTTGTCCGTTCGCGCCGACTTTGCGGCGGCGCACCGGCTGTGTAATCATCCCGCCAAGTGCTGTCATCTGCACGGGCATACCTGGGACGTCGAACTGACCGTGGCGGGCCGAGACCTCAACAAAGACGGCATGCTGCTAGACTTCGGGCACCTGAAAGCACTGCTGCGCGAGATCGTGGACGGTTTGGATCATTCCTACCTAAACGAACACCCGGCTTTCGGGGGGGATGCATCAGATGACAGTCCCACCGCCGAGAATATCGCGCGATACATCTTTACGACCGTGAGGGAAGACCTGATTCAGAATCACCCGGGCGTCTTGGTTAAGGCGGTTACCGTATGGGAGTCACCCAAATCTTCGGTCCGTTATTCGGAGGCATAGCCGGTGAAGGGAATTGTGTTACTTTCCGGGGGGCTCGACTCTTCGGTCTGCTTGGCTTTTGCCCGGCGCGAGATGGAGGTGGCTCTGTGCCTGACCGCGGACTACGGTCAGCTGGCAGCCGCCCGTGAGATCCAAGCCGCCCGCAGCCTGGCCGCCCACTACGGGGTACCCCATCGGGTTGTTAATCTGCCCTTTATTAAGGAAGTGTCGGACACAGCCCTCTTTGGGGAGACTCGGCTACCGGAGCTGTCGGAGCAAGTGCTGGACGACCGGGAGGTGACGGATGAGAGTGCCCGGGCGGTCTGGGTTCCGAACCGCAACGGCGTTCTGATCAACGTAGCGGCCTGTTTCGCCGAGGCTCTGGACTGCGCATACCTGATCGCCGGATTTAACCGGGAGGAGGGGGCCACCTTTCCGGACAACACCCCCGGCTTCGTAGAGGCCATAAATACTTCGTTAGGTTACTCCACACTCAGGCCGGTACGCCTGGTAAGCTATACCTTGCACCTGGACAAGGCCGAGATCGTGAATCTCGGGAGGCGTCTCGGGCTCCCCTTCGAGTTAATCTGGAGCTGCTACCGGGGCGAGGGCGAGCCGTGCGGGACTTGCGAAAGCTGTCTGAGACTCAGGAGGGCGCTGAAGAGTGTCTAGTGTATTACACCTCGTGGACCGGGAACAGTTGACCTATGACGGTACCCAGCTGACCTCGCTCTGGGCTTTCCGGCGCTACCGCTTGCAGGGGGACAGCATCGTCTCCTTCCGTGGTTCCTGCCGGGTGGATGTCGATAAACTGGTTGACGCCCAGGATGCGTTGGATGGGGCTTTCATCTATAGCCCGGACATGCTGCACTTCATTGTGGAGCACTTTGACTTGGACCTGGAGAAGGCCGTATACCGCCAGCGCATGTTGATCGTCCTGATCCGGGAGACACTGGAGAAGGCGGTGGGCGGGGGCGTGATCTCGCGGGCGGGCGATGACTTGTTCGTGGGGGAGCGCAAGCTCTCAGTGTCCATTGCCACCGTGAGTCCGGTGAGCACCCTGATTCACATCGGGCTGAACCTCAACGCCGAAGGGGCACCGGTGCCGGCGATCGGCCTAGGCGACCTAGGCCTGAGCGGGGAAGCGGTCTACGAACTGGCTTCCCGGGTATGCGCCGCCTACGCGGCGGAAGTGGCAGGCATTTTTCAGGCCCGCTGCAAGGTACGGGGGGTATCCTGACCTTGGCCTCCGGACGGATTGTGGAAGTGTTCACTTCGGTGCAGGGGGAGGGGCCGTATCTCGGCTGCCGCCAATTGTTCGTCCGGCTGGCCGGGTGTAATCTGGACTGTACGTACTGTGACACCGATTTCCGGGCCGCGCCCACTTTTCGCCTCGAGGAAGAGCCGGGTTCGGGGCGGTTTCGTGAGCAGCCCAACCCGGTAACCCCCGCTGACTTTAAGGATTATGTTGCCGGACTTCCGGCTTCCGAGTACCACTCAGTCAGCTTCACCGGTGGCGAACCTCTGGTGCAGGACATTTTTCTGCTGGAGGCGCTGGCGGGGGTGAAGAGCCTTGGATGGCGGACCTACCTGGAGACCAACGGCACCCTGCCCGATGCGCTGGAGCGGGTGATCGGACTCTGCGACATCGTGTCCATGGACATCAAGCTCCCGAGCGTGACCGACCGCCCGCAGCCTGAGACGCACGCTGAGTTCCTGCGTCTGGCTTCGGCCAAGGAGGTCTTCGTTAAGACGGTGGTGTCTGAAGCGACCAGCGGGGAGGAAGTGCGGGCGGCGGCGCGGATTATCCGCTGGATTAGTCCCGGGATTCTGCTGGTGATCCAGCCGGTAACCCGCCGTGAAGGGCAGAGTTTCCTTTCCGCAGACCGAATTTTGGACTTGCAGCGCGTTGCCCTCGCTGAACTGGAGCACGTCCGAGTTATTCCGCAGACGCACCATTGGGCCGGAATGCCGTAAACTAAGGAGGAACCGTTCTTTGGACCTTAAGAAGATTGAGCAGGCGGTGAACATGATCCTAGAGGCGGTCGGAGAAGACCCGCAGCGGGAGGGCCTGCGTGACACACCGGCCCGGGTGGCCAGGATGTACCAGGAGATCTTTGCGGGGCTCTCGGTTAACCCGGAGAGTGAACTGGAGGTAATGTTCACCGAGAATCATGAAGAATTGGTATTGGTCAGGGACATTCCACTGTATTCCACTTGTGAACACCACCTGTTGCCGGTCTTTGGGGTGGCGCACGTCGCCTACATTCCGTGCCGGGGAGTGATCACCGGGCTGTCCAAACTGGCCCGCGTGGTGGAGGGTTTTGCTCGGCGTCCCCAGCTGCAGGAGCGTTTGACCGGCCAGGTGGCCGATGCTATAATGAACAAACTTCAGCCGCACGGGGTTTTAGTGGTGATTGAGGCCGAGCACATGTGTATGACTATGCGCGGCGTGAACAAGCCTGGCTCCAAGACGATCACCTCCGCCGTACGCGGCATTTTTGGGACGAACGCCAAGACCCGGATGGAGGCCTTTTCCCTCATCCGCAAGAACTAGGGGTGCTTGTTATGTCGGACACACGTCCTTCACAGCTGGATTTGTTGGCCCGCCGGCAGTTCCAGAACTACGACGAAATGTACAAAGTGGTTGACTTTCTGAACAAGACCCTGAAGGAACGCGACCTTATCTTCGGACTGACCAAGGATAAGGAAGGTACCATGACCATTTCCATTTATCAAACATAGAGGTGTTTCGACCACATATGAAGGTTTTGTTAGCCAACGACGACGGCATTTTTGCGCCCGGGATTATCCATTTGTTGGAGTCATTCAGGGAGATCAGCGACTTTGTTTACGTTACCGCTCCGGACCGGGAGCGGAGCGCTACCGGACACTCCATTACCGTCCACCGCCCGCTGCGGATCCGTACGGCCCCAGGGCTAGGGGACAAGGCCAAGGGCTGGATCGTGGACGGCACTCCCGCAGACTGTGTGAAATTGGCCCTGGAATCTCTGATCGACGAAAAGCCGGATCTGATGATCGCTGGCATAAACGACGGCCCGAACCTGGGAAGCGACGTCCTTTACTCCGGAACGGTATCCGCCGCCATGGAAGGCCTGATCAACGGTATTCCGGCGCTGTCGGTGTCGCTCGCCACCTGGGAAGAGGCCGACTACGAATACGCCGCCCAGTTCGTGCGGAATCTGGCCCCGCTGCTCCTGCAGCACCCGCTGCCACCCGGCACACTGCTGAACGTCAATGTACCGCCCGGTACGGTCAAAGGGGTTCGGTTCACCCGCCTTTGCACCCTCTGTTACACCGACGCCATTCACCGCCGCACCGACCCGCGGGGCCGCGAGTACTTCTGGATGGCCGGTCAGCCTGAAAGCCCCGATGTGGAAGATGACGGGACTGACATCGGTGCCGTCCGGCAGGGTTATGTCTCCATTACCCCGCTTCAGATCGACCTGACCAACTACCAGATGATCGAGGAACTGAAAAAGTGGCCGATTAAGGTCTGAGGCGGCTACCGATCCGCGCCGCGATCTGCCGGGCCCTGCCTACTTCCTCCGGTGTAAAGCCCTTAACCATCACCAAAGCTGCCGTGTAGGCCCCGGTTCCGGCGATCAGGGCGTAGAGGGTGGCCCAGATGCTGTCTACAGCGGGACTGATGCTCAGGATTACCAGCACCATTGCCCCACCTGCCAACACCGGCTTCACAACCGAGTGCGGGATGTCCAGCACCAGGCCGGTGTGCCGCTGGACATCCCGCAGATTCAGAATTGCCAAAACCACGAAATGGATGGCCAGAGCCAAGGCCGCCCCTTTGGCTGCGAGCAGGGGGGAACCGGTCAGCACGTACAGGCCGGCGAGCTTCAGCATGGACGCGAGCATCAGGTTCTTGAACGGATCCATTACTCGTCCAAGCCCTTGAAGGATGCCCGTAGTGATCTGGGCCAGGTACACAAATGGTGCGCCCAGGGCCAGTGTGGCCAGCAGAATCCCCGCATCCGGGTAGCCGAAGAGGATGCCGCAGATGTGGTCGGCCAGCAGATAGAGGATTACCGCACTGGGCACTCCAATGAAGAGAGTGATCCGCACCGCTGATGAGACCCGGTTCTGCAGGAGAACCGGGTTGTTCTGTGCCTTGGCGTCGGCCACCGCAGGCAACAAGGCGGTAGCCAGGGCGATGGTGATGATCCCGGGAGTGAACAAAAGGGTCTCCGCGATCCCGACCAGCTTGCCGTAAGCGGCCGTGGCTTCCTTCATCTGCAGGCCTGCCGCCACCAGCCGATTTGGGATCAGGACGGCATCGATCGAGAGCATGGCGGTCGCGGCAAATCGGGTCAAAGTGACGGGCACCGCTAGGCTCAGGATTCTCCCGCAGGTCTGCCCCAGGGTTTCGGATACGGCACCGCGGCGTACCGCAGGCCCCGGCCGGTAGCGCAGAAAGATCGCGGTCATCACCAGGAGGCCGGCCGCCTCTCCGATCACCACTCCGGCCGAGGCTCCGGCCGTGGCGTAGGACACCCCCCGCGATGAGAGGATAAAGGCCAGGAAGAGGCCTGCGATCACCCGCACGGACTGTTCCACGGCCTGCGACACGGCCGTGGGGGTCATCTGCTGCAGGCCCTGGAAGTAGCCGCGGAAAGCGGAGCAGATACTGACGAAGAACACCCCGGGCAGGAGCACCGTGAAGGCCAGGATCACATCCGGGTTAGGGAACAGGGGAACCAGCACCCGGGGGGTCAGCACGGCGGTCAACACTGTGAGCAACAGGCTGCAGGCGGCAATCATGATGAAGCTGGTTTTAAAGATACGGTAGGCGAGACGTACATTGTTGCGGGCGTTCTCCTCGGCCACCAGCTTGGCGATGGCCACGGGAATCCCGGCGCTGCCCAGCACTAAAACCATTACGTACATGGGATAGACCATACTGAAAAGGCCGATCCCTTCAGCACGGATCAGCCGCACGAGCAGAATCTGGTAGACGAACCCCAGCAATCGGTTGAACAGGCTGGAGGCGGTCAGGACCAGTGTTCCATAGGTTAGTGATTGCTTTTTCTCCATGGCTTGCTCCGGTAGTAAGACTTTGGCAGTTAATACTTATGTGGGGTGAAACAAGCCTATGTCGTCCGGACTACTGGAAAATCTTCTGTGAAAGACAAGGAATTCGCCATTTTCCGGCGAAATGTTACCGTTGGATTGTTGTGCCTTGGGCCGCAGTATATTAGATTATCTGGCAGGAAAACATTATATTGACAGAAGGGGGCAATCTGGTTTGAAGAACTACACGGTCGATAAGATTAGAAATGTCGGGGTCGTGGCTCACGGGGGCGCCGGCAAGACCTCGCTGACCGAAGCCATGCTTTTTAATACGGGCGTCCTGTCTCGGTTGGGTCGGATTGAGGACGGCACCACCACTTCGGACTATCATCCGGAGGAAGCGAAGAAGGGTATGACCATCCACACCAGCATCGTGCCGGTGGAGTGGAAGGGTGTGAAGCTGAACCTGTTGGACACGCCCGGATTCACCGATTTCGTCGGTGAGGTGCGCGCCGCACTGCGCGTTTCCGATGCCGCCCTGTTTGTGGTCAGTGCTGTGGACAGCGTGGAAGTAATGACCGAGGTTTTCTGGGATGACGCTGACAAGCAGGAACTGCCGCGGATGGTCTTTCTAAATAAGCTTGACCGTGAAAACGCCAACTTTGACAAAGTAATGGACGACCTGAACGAGAAGTTCTCGGCCAATTTTGTACCCTTTACGCTGCCGATCGGAATGGCAGAGACCTTCAGCGGGGTAGTGAACCTGATTGAGGGCAAGGCCTATACCTATAATGACGGCAAGGCTGCCGAGACAGATATCCCCGCCGACATCCAGAGCCGGATGGACGAGTACCTGGAAAAGCTGGCCGAGGCGGCGGCTGAGGCCGATGACGACCTGTTGACGAAGTACCTGGACGGCGAGACGCTCACCCCCCAGGAGATCCGCCAGGGCCTGCGCGCCGGATTGGCCGAGGGCAAGTTTGTCCCGGTGCTGTGTGGTTCTGGGACGAAGAACATCGCTATCGACATCCTGATCGACACCATTGCCGAATACTCTCCGGCACCGACTGTGGACGTGGACGCACCGTTGGCCTGCCTGGTGTTTAAGACTATGGCCGACCCGTTCGTGGGCCGGATGAACTTCATCCGGGTGTTTTCTGGAACGCTAAAGAGCGACAGCACCGTGTACAACTCCAGCAAGGAAAAGCCGGAAAAAATCGGTCAGGTCTTTTTCACCCGTGGCAAGAACCAGCAGACCACCGATCAGGTTCCCGCCGGAGATATCTGCGTCCTGGTCAAGCTTCAGGACACCACGACGGGGGATACCCTGTGTATGAAGGACAAACCGGTTGTCCTGGAAGGGATCGACTTCCCGACCCCGACCCTGTCCCTGGCCGTCTCCACCAAGGTTCAAGGCGAGGAGGACAAACTGTCCACGGCGCTGGCCCGCCTGCAGGAAGAAGAGCCGACGATCCGCGTCAGCCGGAATCTGGAGACTAAACAGACCCTGCTCACCGGTATGGGTGAGGCGCAGCTGGACATCACCGTCGAGCGTTTTAAGCGTAAGTACGGGTTGGAAGTGGTGCTCAATCCGGAACGCATCCCGTACCGGGAGACGATCCGCACCGAGACCAAGGTGGAAGGTAAGCACAAGAAACAGTCCGGCGGCCGTGGCCAGTACGGGCACGTTTGGATTCGAATGGAGCCGCTGACTGACGGCACCGATTTTAAGTTTAGTGAAGAAGTCTTCGGTGGGTCAGTGCCGAACAACTACTTCCCGGCCGTAGAAAAGGGTGTCCGGGAGTCGATGTCCGAGGGCGCCCTGGCCGGGTATCCGGTTACGGGGCTCGGTGTGGTGCTGACCGACGGCTCATACCACCCGGTGGACTCGTCCGAAATGGCCTTTAAGATCGCTGCTTCGCTGGCCTTCAAGAAGGGGATGCAGCAGGCCAAGCCGGTGCTGTTAGAGCCGATTATGGTAGTGGAGGTAACGGTACCCGAGGCCTTCACCGGAGATATCATCAGCGACCTGAACACCAAACGCGGCCGAGTGCTAGGGATGGAACCCGCAGGCCGGGTGACCCTGATCCGAGCCCACGTGCCCAAGTCCGAACTTGCCCGCTACGCCATCGACCTAAAGGCCATGACCCAAGGCCGGGCCTCCTTCACGATGGAGTTCAGCTCCTACGAGGAAGTCCCCGGACGCCTGGCCGACGACATCATCAAAAAGGCCCAGGCTGAAAAAGAAGACAGCTAGACTGGAAGCCAGATAAATAAAATGTTAAGCCCGTGACCATTCCGGTCATGGGCTTTCTACTGTTCATATGGTGTAAACCCCAAGATATGACCGAAAACAGCAATGTTTTTCCATACTGGGCAGGAATTTGACTGTAGGCTTAGAATAAATGGTCATTGCTGTACCATTCCCGTGCGGAATGATAAGTTGGAGTTCACCTAATGAATGTCTTTTGCTGGCTTCTGGTGGGTCACCTGGTTGGAGATTTTCTACTGCAGACGCGGTGGATGGCCGATAATAAGGCAAGACAACTAACGCCGCTCTTGGTGCACGCTCTGGTCTACACCGGGGCTGTTGTGGCGTTTGCGTACTTGGGTGGCGGCCTCAGCCCGCTGGCTATCCTAGCCGTGCTGCTGAGCCACATTATTATTGACCGCCGGAACTTCACGTGTTTCTGGGTTAAACACGTTAACAAGGCCGACGACCTGTTATGGATGAAGATAGTGGTGGATCAGGTCTGGCACATCCTGGTGCTGGCGCTGATTACTCTCATATAGTGGATTGAGGTTATTGATACGAGGACGGTACGTATGAAGAAGTTGCCCCTGACAAACAAGGACGTCATTAGGGATGCCGCTGGAAAGTGGAGAACGCCCATTATCGGTTTGGGCATCCTCTTTCTGCTTTTTTTGGGTGTGGGGGGGGCTCTAACCACAGCCACATTCAAGGCCCAGAATGACGTCCGGGAACTTCAGGATCAGCGCGCTGCGGTGGAGCGGCAAGTAGCTGCCTTGCAGCAATATGCCGACCTGGAAGTCAAGGTGAGCAGTGCTGAGAAGCTTGTGCAGCAGGCTCTCGGAACCAACCCGGAGTGGTCGGCTTTGCTCGCCGATATCAGCCGGGTGCTTCCGAATGGGGTGTGGATGACGGAACTGACCACCGGCTTCAAACCGCCGGCACCGGCCAAACCCGGCGAGAAGGTCGGGGAGGGAAGCGGAGAACTGCTGCTTCGCGGCTGGGGTACAGACCACACGCGGGTTGCCGAGTGGGTTGAAGCGTTGAAGACTGTGCAAGGGCTTGCTGGTGTTCGCTACCAGTACACCAACGAGGACAAAGTCAGCGGTGTGCCGGTGGTCCGTTTTGAGGTCAAGGCCACGGTAACCCCCGGAGTGCCGTATCAACTCGGAGGGGAGGGCGTACAGTAGTGGACGATCTCAAGGGATTGTTGGCCAAAATTGTGCCCCTTTTGCTCGTGGCTGTGTTGGTGCTAGGCATGGGGTTTCTGATTCGTTCAGAGGTACTGGCTCTAGCCAAAGCCCGTAATGCGGCTATTGACGAGCAAAAGGCAATCGCTCATGCCGAAGCTCGTCTGCAAACACTTCTTCAGTATCAGGCGGATGAGTCCATACTGTTGGACCGCATGGCCAAGGTGGAACGCCTGATGCCCTCTGAAGCCGGTGAGGGGCTTTTGGTGAAGGAGATTCAGGCAGTGGCTAACTCCGCCAACACCCGTTTCCTTACCGTCCGCTTCGACAAGCACACCCAGGGAGACCAGTATAAAGAAATACCTCTTCAAATCACCTTTGAAGGCCGGTACGAAGGACTGCTGGAACTGCTGGACGGCCTGCGCGACCGTTCGCGCGCCATTCGAGTGGACGAATTGAAGATCGGTGAGGGTAGCGAGGAACTGCCGCAAATCAAGGCCGACATTAAGGCGAAAGCCTTTAGCCGGCAGTAGGTG
>JAHRFU010000118.1 GCA_019084485.1 Desulforudis sp.
GGCGTTTTCTTGATTGATTACATAAGGGAATACCTTAAGAAATGATCAAGCATATTTGCCTCTATTATCAAGGAATAGCAGCGACCACGGATGCCTGATCTCTGTGATTATTCTCACAAGCTGGAAGACCCCCTGCCCCTTGATCTCAAGGTAATGCTCATGAGCGAAAGAGTCTTGAGCGGAATGGCTAAATCAAATCCCATAAGCAAAACGCCAGGAATGCACCTGGCGTTTTGCGACTAGATTCAACTTAATCCCCAATTAAAGAGTTTACGGATTGACCACGGAACCCATAAACAAAATGCTGTCGGTCTGGTTGTCAACAATGGCGAAGAAGAACGGGCGATCCACCACCATGTTGAATGGTTGGTCCACACTGATCGAGGTTAACCCAATGCCGATAGAGGTTACGGCCGCTGCCTCGGTCCCTTTTTCGTCAACGTCCACGACCGCTTTGTGTTTGACCTCGCTAATGTACGCCCACGGTGGCGGTGTGTACAGTCCGCTAAAATCGGCGGCATACGGCTCAAAAGCGATGCCCATGCCCAGGTTTGTTAGCACGTCGGTCAGTTCTTGTTCGTATTCCAGGCTGAAGCGCGGCAGCGAGAGTTGACCTTCCTTGGTGGCGAACTGTGCCTGCCACTTAGCCCAGTTAGAAACATTTAAATCGGCGTAAAACTCATTCAGGCTGGAGTCTCTGCCGGGCAGGAAGACGTACATGCTGGCGGATTTGTTCTTGCCGTAAGGCAGTTCAATGGCCTCGAACTGATCTCCCTGGTAGTATCTGAGGTCTCCCTGCTGCCACATCATCGGAACGTCTTTTTGTCCACCTTGGGCCGGGTGAAACGGGCGTTCCTGGGTGTGTTTCTTGTCGAACTCAGTTGTCCACTGGCCCAGGAAATAGATCGCGTTGATCAGGAACATAACCTCGTCCGGTTTGATCTCCTCAATAATAGCGTCTATCTTACCGTTGGTTTTGTCTTGCACCCAACTGTTGATGATGTCCGGCGCACCCGGGTCGTTAAAGTCCAAAGTGGTCGCCTCGGCACTGTAATAGTCTTTCAAGGTCTTCAAGAACTCCGGGGTGAAGGTCACGTCTTTTCTGGCCCAAACGGAGTTGGCCACGTCCAGTTGCACATCAGGGTTGGCATTAAGGGCCTTTAACAGGGCGGCGTTAGCCTTGTTGACATCTTCAATGGCAATGCCACGTACCCGCAAGACCTCCGCCATTGCTTCCTTGGTTTCCGCCGCGGCACCGTTGTAGACCATGCTCAAGGCCAGCGCCACACTAACGGGCGAAATGAAGATGTTTTCTTCACCATCTTGTTTCACAACTTCGGCAAAGAGACTGAAATCAAAGGCGCCCTTGTCCACCGCTACCGGCGGCTTGCAGCACGCCGTCGTGATACCGATCGTTTGCTGGCCGGCTCCCATTTTACATCAGCACCCAGTGCTTCGGAAACCAACCGCAGGGGTACCATTGTGCGTTCATTGACGATTCTGGGCGTCACGTCTAACGGTGTTTTTTTCCCATTGATGTAGGCAACTCGTTCACCAATAACTAGTTTTACAGTATCTTGGCCCTTGGTAACCGCCCCTTGGACATAGGAGACCTGGGCCTCCAAGGCCTCAAAGATGATGCGCATCGGCACCAAGGTCTGCCCTTCTTCAATGATGCCTTTAGCGTCAATTTCCTTGCCATCGAGGATAATTGTCGGCGATGCCTGGGCTGTCGCCCCAAACATCAAGCACATTGCCAAAACGTAAACCACCAAAACAAACCCCCGCAATGTCCCACCTCCCAAAAAATTTAGACTCATACTAAGGACGTGTTGGCAGGGTAAATGGTTTTCATCTTTGAGTTGGAACGCCCTTCTTGTCGTATTTACGGGGAGTTGGGGATCGGAGATTTACCAACTGGGGCTTGCCGAGGGAGCGGATTCCGGGCTAACATTGGCTTAACGCTATGAGTTCCTGGCGCAGGGAGTGGATTTTATGGCGCACCACAGCGGCGACAGAATGGATCAGTTACAGCTTGACGACCTGCTGGCCGGCTTGCGGGAGTCGCCCTTGGCGCGGCCCCACATGGACAGTGGCGACGATCCCCGCCTGCCGCCCTATTTCCACAAATCGTGGGGCATCCATGGAGTGGGTCACGCCCGTCGGGTACTGCTGTTGAGCCTGATGCTGGCCCATCTGAACGGTTTGGGGCCGGAGGAATTTGACCTGTTGGCGCAAGCCTCACTTTACCACGACATCGGCCGCACCCACGATAATACCTGCTTGATCCACGGCAAGGCCAGCTACCGCAAGATGACCGAACTGGGGTTAATCAACATCCAGGAGCCCGAGGACCGGGAAGCCCTGCGTCTGGTGGTGGAGACCCACTGCATCCCGGACCGGGAGGCACTAGCCGCCGTCGATACCTACCGGTTCAGGAACACTGAGCGGGCGCGCATGCTCCTGACCATCTTCAAGGACGCCGACGGCCTGGATCGGGTTCGCCTCGGCGACCTCAACCCCCGCTACCTCAGAAACCCGTTCGCCCGGCGGCTGGTCCCCGTTTCCCACGATCTGCTGAAGCTGATCCGCTCAGGTAGACTGGGCTAGGGGTGCCCCGCTTCTGTTGGATACTTCTGCTCTCCTGAGTGCTTCTATATTTGGCCACCCGTAGTAAAAGGGAACCCCCCATTGGGCAGGATTCCCTACCCGGTCGCCTTCGCGGGAAGCGTCGTCTCCCGTCCAATTCTTGCTACAAAGGGGATTACAATGATATAATAGTGCAAATTTTGCAGAATTAGGTAAGGATGGTGTCGGTGAATAGATGATTGGCGTCGACGAAATGTTACAGGCGGCTGAGGCTGCCCGCTTGGAAATTCCCAACGATGAAGCCGGGGGATTCTTGACTGAGATCAACCGCATGTTTGCCTTCGTGAAGGAATCCTGCGCGAACCTTGATCTGGGGGATGTGCCCCCCACGGCCTACATTCAGCCCCGAATGAATGTCTTCCGACCAGACGAGCCCCAAGGTTCACTCCCCCTGGAAATCGCCCTTGCAAACGCCCCTGACGAAGATGAAAGGTGTTTCAAGGTCCCGAGAATCATGGAAGAATAAGAATAAGGAGGCCGTACCTTGATGCTCAACGACGCGCGGATTGGCCGGCTCCACGAGTTGCTTGAATCCCGCCAGATCTCAGCTGAAGAACTGATTACGGCTGTACTGGAACGGATCAGCACGCTGGAAACGACCCTAAATGCCTTCATTACCATCACGCCGGAGCAAGCCCTGGCTGATGCCCAGACGGTAGACGCATCCATTGCCCGCGGCGAAGCAATTGGACCTTTAGCTGGTATCCCCGTAGCATTAAAGGATAACATCTGCACCGAGGGAGTACGGACCACCTGTGGCTCCAGAATGCTGGAGCATTACGTCCCCCCGTTTAGCGCGGTAGCCTATGAACGGCTGCGCCAAGCTGGTGCCGTTCTGGTCGGGAAATCGAACATGGACGAGTTCGCCACGGGTACCACCAACAAGAACTCCTTCTTTGGCGCCACCGCCAATCCGTGGAGCCCCGACCATATTCCCGGCGGTTCAAGCGGAGCTTCGGCGGCATCGGTAGCCGCCAGACAGGTCTGCCTGAGCATCGGCTCCGATGCCGGGGGCTCGGTCCGCGTTCCCGCCGCCCACTGCGGTGTAGTCGGATTGAAGCCGACCTACGGCTTGATCCCGACCGACGGCCTGGCGGAATGCGCACCTTCCTTGGAGCATCTGGGACCGCTAACCCTGGACGTGACCGGTTGCGCCCTGGCGCTTCAGGTGCTGACCGCCGGCGAAGACTATACCGCCTATCTTGGCCGTGATATTCGCGGATTGCGCATCGGGATACCGCAGGAATACCTGGAGCAGGCCGATCCGCAGGTCCGCAGTCTGTTTGACAGTGCAGTTCAGATGCTGACCGGCCTGGGTGCCGAGGTTGAAGAAACCTCCCTGCCCCATACCCAGTCCGCTCCGGCCTCCTATTTCACGATTTCGGCCGCCGAGGCCTTTTCGAATCTGTCCAACTTCGACGGTGTCCGGTTCGGGCACCGGGCTGAAGCCCGGCATCTACACGAAATGTACCGCAAGACCAGGACGGAGGGCTTCGGACCAGATCTCCGCCGCCGCCTGATATTTGGTACTCTGGCGCTGAGCGCCGACCACTACGAAGAGTACTACCTGAACGCACAGAAGATACGCACACTAGTCTGCCGGGACTTTGACCAGGCCTTCAGTAAGTTTGACCTGCTGCTCACTCCGACCGTTCCGACCCCACCGCCCGCGGCATCACTAGGCCAAGACGAATTGGAAATGCGCCTTCAGGGCCGATACGCGATGCCGGCCAACCTGGCTGGTATTCCCGCCCTCTCCCTGCCGATCGGATTCGCCGGGGAATTGCCGGTCGGCCTGCAATTACTGGCCCCGTCCCTTGGGGAGGGAACCCTGTTGAGCGCTGCATACGCCTTGGAACAGCTGGTCGGGTTTTACCGGCACGCGTCGAAGATTTGAGGACGGAGGGATGAACGTGCAAGAGATGGAAGCCGTTATCGGTCTCGAAATACATGTAGAAATGAATACGGAAACCAAGATTTTCTGCGGCTGCCGCACCGCCTTCGGCGCCGAGACCAATACCCAGGTCTGTCCGATCTGCCTTGGGCTACCCGGGCACAAGCCGGTGTTGAACCAAAAGGCGGTTGAATGGCACGCTAAAGCGGCCTTGGCCCTAAACTGCGAAATCGCCCCGTACGTACAGTTTGACCGCAAGAATTATTTTTACGCCGACCTCCCGAAGGGCTACCAGATTTCGCAGTTCTTCTACCCGATGGGCATCAACGGTCACGTGGACATCGAAGTTAACGGTGAAACGCGGCGGATTCGGATCCGCCAGATCCACCTTGAGGAAGACACCGGCAAACTATTACATATGGGTAACATCACCGCCTCCCCGAGCAGCCTGGTGGACTTCAACCGCGCCGGGGTGCCCCTGCTGGAGATCGTGACCCAGCCCGACGTGCGCAACGCCGAGGAGGCGCGGCTGTTTCTCCAAAAGTTGCGGACCATCATCCAGTACACCGGCGTTTCGGACTGTAAGATGGAAGAGGGCTCGATGCGTTGTGACGCCAACGTGTCCGTCCGGCCGAAAGGCAGCGACATTTTAGGTCAGAAGACCGAACTCAAAAACATGAATTCTTTCCGGGCCGTCACCCGGGGTATTGATTATGAAATCCCCCGCCAGATCGACCTGGTGTTGGACGGTGAAGAGGTTATCCCCCAAACCAGGCATTGGGATGAGGCTAAGGGGGTAACCCGGGCCATGCGTACCAAGTACCTGGCCACGGATTACCGCTGCTTCCCCGACCCAAACGTCCCTCCCTTCAAGAACGACCCGGCTTGGGTGGAAGAGATCAGGCAAAGCCTGCCCGAACTCCCTGACGCCCGGTATGCGCGCCTGGTCAAAGAAGATGGACTTCCCCCGTACGATGCGGAGGTGATCACCGCCTCCAAAGCAATGGCCGATTTCTATGATCAAACCGTAGCCCTGGTTAAGGAACCGAAGACCGTGAGCAACTGGCTCATGGGCGAAGTGGGCCGCTGCCTGAATACCGCCGGGAAGGAAATCCAGGAGACCGCCCTCACGCCGAAACACCTTGCCGAACTGCTCGGATTGGTCAAAAAAGGCGTCATCACCGGCAAAATCGCCAAAGATGTGATGGACGAGATGTTTCGCAGCGGTCAGGATCCGGAAACGATCGTCAAGGAAAAGGGCCTGGTCCAAATCGCGGATCAGAGCGAACTCGATCCCGTGATCGACCGGGTGATTCAGGCCAACCCCAAGGTTGTCGAGGATTTCCACGCCGGGAAAGACCGTGCGCTGGGATTCCTGGTCGGACAGGTGATGAAGGAGACGCGCGGGAAAGCCAACCCGCAGATGCTGAACGAACTGCTGCGCCGGAAGCTCCAGGGCTAACCGACCACTGGTTGGTCCCTCAGAATGATAGCGGCCTTAAAGGGTTTCAGCCCGGTCTGAAACCCTTTCTGCTAATTCCGCGTAAGAATCGAACGGTGAAAACGGGCTTGCATAGAGCCAGATAACGGGATTACACTAATCTGAGGCGGCGGGATTCACTGCCGGACATCAGTATCTGGAGAACAGGCCATTGATTATCGGGATGATCAGCGACACACACGGAAGCATCCGCGGTTGGGAGAGCGCCCTGCGGGTCTTTCAGCGGGAAAGAGCCGAGTTGATCCTGCACTGTGGAGATATCCTGGACATTGACGCCAGAGCGTCTTCCCCTCTGGTCCGGGCGCTGAACAGCTCCCCGATCCCGGTGCTGGCGGCCAGAGGCAATATGGATGCAGCGAACCATATCACCCTTCTGAAGTTCCCGGTCGTCCCCCTGGCCCTCGTCCAGGACGGTGCCAACCGGATCGTCGTCGTGCACGGAAACCTGTTGGCGGACGCCGCCTCGGCCTTCCGCCAAGCCGCCTCTTTAGGTGCACGTGTCCTGGTTCGGGGACACACGCACATTTCGGACATTCAGAGTAAGAGCGGCGTGTACCTGTTGAATCCGGGCAGTGCCGGGAACTCGCGCGGTTCAAGCGAGTCCTCAGCAATGATCCTGTCACCGAAGACCGTCAGGCTGATCACGCTTCACTCGGGCGATACCATCCGGGAGGCGTCTGTTGACTGACGAAGATTGACGCCGGAGCCAGAGCGATTATAATGTTTACAAGACAGATAATAAATGGAGGCATTAGATTAATGAGAATCGACGAAACCGTTGTGTCACGCGCCATTATTGAACGTTACATGGACAAGCTACTCTCCTGCCTCGACGTCGATGTCGAGATCGTGGGTGGCGGCCCCGCCGGATTGACCGCAGCCCATTACCTGGCCAAGCACGGCGTCAAGACCACCCTCTACGAACGGAAACTGAGTGTGGGCGGCGGAATGTGGGGCGGTGCCGTGATGATGAATGAGATCGTGTTCCAGGAGCAGGCCCGTCCGCTCTTCGAGGAGTTCGGCATCCGGATCAACCCCTATCGGGACGGCTACTACACCGCTTCCTCGGTGGAATGCGTGGCTGCCCTCACCCTCGCGGCCTGCCAGGCCGGTGCAAACATCATCAACCTAATGACCGTTGAAGACGTGGTGCTGCACGAAGACCGGGTCTCCGGTCTGGTTCTGAACTGGACCGCCGTGGATATCGCCGGACTGCACGTGGACCCGATCGCCACCCGCTCCAAATACGTTATCGACTGCACCGGTCACGACATGGGAGTGGCCCAGATCCTGTCCCACAAGGCGGGAGTAAAGCTGGTCACTCCTAGCGGCGAGCCCGTCGGCGAGAAGCCCATGTGGGCTGACGTGGGCGAGAACCAGCTGATCGGGCACACCATTGAGGTCTACCCCGGACTGTTCGTGGCCGGTATGGCTGCCAACGCCGTGAACGGCGGCTACCGCATGGGCGCCATCTTCGGAGGCATGGTCCTCTCCGGACGGCGGGCCGGTGAATTGATTCTCCAGAATCTGAAGTCTTAAACCATTGTCCGAACGGAGGCTCACCGTTTATCCCGTTCCGCCGGGCCGCAACTCACTCTGGTACTGGCCTAAGGCCAAGCACCCGCTGCGGGTGATCTACAACTTCCTGTTGATCACGCTTTCGCGCTATGTTCCTTCCTTGCGGCTGAAGAACTTCATTCTGAGACGAACCGGAATGAAGGTGGGCCGGGACGTCGCGGTGGGTGTGCAGGCCGTTTTTGATTATTTATGGCCGGAACTAATCACCCTCGAGGATAACTGCATCATCGGGTACAATGCCACGATCCTCTGCCATGAGTTCCTGGTGGAGGAGTACCGGCTGGGACCGGTCGTTGTCGGACACAGTTCCGTGGTGGCCGCGAACGCCACCGTCCTGCCCGGGGTGCAGATTGGGAGAAACGCCGTGGTTTCAGCGGCCTCGCTGGTCAACCGGGATATCCCCGACAACGCCTTTGCCGGGGGCGTCCCGGCCCGGGTACTATCTTACCGTAACGGGAGCACACCATCTTGAGACGGGAATCGAGTGCCCTGCTGGCCTTCATCTTCGACCGCCCATGGATGATGGTCGCCCTGATCATCGTCAATCTGCTGGGTGCCGTCTTCGGTTACGACTGGTACAAGGAGCAGCTGGCGGTTACCCCTTGGTACCTCTGGATCTTCACACCGGAATGCCCCAACCAGTCGCTCCTGTTCGCAGTGGTGCTCAGCCTGCGCCTGGCGGGCCGTTCTTACAACCTGCTAAATGCCCTGACCTTCCTAGGTCTCATTAAGTACGGGGCCTGGACGGTACTGGTGCTCAGCTACCACGAATTGACCGGCGGCTCCCTGTCCACCCTGCAATGGGGTCTCTTGATCTCCCACGTCGGGATGGTCATCGAAGGTCTGGTCTTTCTGCCCCTGATCTATCCGGCCGCACTGCTGGTTCTGGTGCCCCTGTGGTTCGGATTCAATGACTTCCTGGACTATGTGGTCGGGATTCATCCCACCCTCCCCGGTCCGGACCAGTTCAATGTCGCCCTGCTTTTCGCCCTTCTGGGCACCCTGTTTTCGGCCTTCTACCTGGTGCGCCTGGCGGCCCGTCATCGGCCTGAATTCAATTGACAAGGGGTCATCCAGTGTGCTACCATATCGTTTGTAGCTGATCTCCGTGCGGCAGTGGCGGAATGGCAGACGCGCTAGACTCAGGCTCTAGTGCCCGTAAGGGTGTGGAGGTTCAACTCCTCTCTGCCGCACCAAAATTAGATATTAAAGGGTCCGGGATTTTATCCCGGAACCTTTTCGTTTTTCGAAACATGGTGCGGATACTGCCCACCGACTCTTCTCAGCATTAATGACTTCCCCATCGGAGACAAATATGACACATCTCCCCCTCTTACACTA
>JAHRFU010000103.1 GCA_019084485.1 Desulforudis sp.
ATCCACTACCCAATGATTAACATTACTAGGCATTGGCGATCCCAGATTTAGGCTAAACCGCCCACCAATATCCAACCAGGAGAGGAGGACCCTGTAGCTTAAACTTTAGAAATTTGTGTCTTGACAATGGGGTCCACCTTGTAGATGGAACCCGGGTGACCTACAAAGGTCCAGCCGCTGAAAGAGGTGGCAGGCTTAAGCGACAATGAAACCGCTAAGGAACTGGGCACGGGCAGCACCTCCACGATCCGCAACCACCGCTTCACCCTGCGGGAGAAGCAGAAGCAGGCCAAGGTGTTTCTGGCCATTATGGAGTTGCTGGGAGAGCAGGCTCCTAGGAAACACAGTTTTGTGGAGATCCCCCGCGGTTCTAGGCAGGTGGACGACTGCTTTGCTGGACAGTGAGAAGACTCCCCGGGAGGAATGGTGCTCACGTGGTGGTCGGCTCGGTTCGGATTCTGATTCCGAACGGTCCGATATCTTCGCCCTTCGGGTGGAGATGGGGGCGGTTGCATAAGGGAATAGACCTTCCGCTGTCGCAAGGGACGCCGGTCCGAGCTGCACAGTCCGGTACGGTTGTCCGTGCGGGGTGGAACGGGGGCTACGGCCGGATGGTGGAGATCAGCCACGGCAGCGGAGTGAGCACTCTATATGCCCACCTGTCGGCCATTGGGGTGCAAGTGGGAGACCGGGTCACCATCGGAAAAACCATCGGTCGGGTCGGGTCCACAGGAGCATCGACCAGCCCACACCTGCATTTCGAAATCCGGGTGAACGGAACCGCCGTCAACCCCCTCCCCTAATGAGTCACGGAACGGCATTAGCCTTGGGAATCCCTAGTTGCTTTCTTCTTTGGTACACCGAAAACCCACTGCAAAATATCTTTCGAAGTAACTATACCTCTAATCTTCCGATCCTCAGAGACAACCGGCAGGCAGGAGATCCTGTTAGCCAGCATCAACTCCGCAGCTTGCTTAATACTCATGTCTTCGGTAGCTGTGATCAGTCTGCGCGTCATGATATGGTGTGCTTTTTTGTTCAATGTGGCCTGGTCACGGGCTTGCTCCGACAAAGATCCAATAAAGCAACTGACATTACGATAGACGTCTCGATCGGAAACTACTCCCACGAATGTCCCGCTCTCCGGATCTACTACTAATACATGGCTGAACCCGGCATGGCTAAATATTTCACGGATTACTCCAATCGAATCGTCCATTTCTACGGTAACCACTTTTG
Organism: Desulforudis sp.; assembly: GCA_019084485.1. Lineage (GTDB taxonomy): Bacteria > Bacillota > Desulfotomaculia > Desulfotomaculales > Desulforudaceae > SURF-60. The sequence goes on from JAHRFU010000103.1 coordinate 1,240, forward strand.
TGGTCATGATGTCCTTAATTGTAAAGTAGCTCATAACATACCCTTTCTGATGCTGTTGGTAGTTGAAACAGGATTATGGTTTCCATGAGTTTATTATACTAAACCAGCCCGCATGCCTGTCAATACCTGGATTTGCGATCGGAAGGGGCATCAAGTTTTTAATTATTTAAGCTCCGACCCCAGGACAGACTATGGCGCAGGAGGTGTTAATTTTGGACAAAATTGCAATCAACTTGGAGCCGGAGGTGGACGAGGTTGCGGTCAGCCGCGTGCTGTCGGCGATCAACGAACTGGGTCCAGGCGGGGAGATCACAATCACGATCGAGGCGGCGGACGCACATCAGGCTGATCCGGTGTTTGAGGTGCTGGATGAAAGCGGCTTTGACTATCAGTCCAAGGGCAGTCACGATGGAAGGAGCTACTACATCAACGCGAGGCGGAAGCTGCACTAAAGCAGATTGTCCATTGGTGTGCTGGAGCGGTTCCCTCGGATCACAAATTAAATATATTAAAGCCCCGACCCCATGCCTTACCAAAGAAATTAAAAAATTTAAAGCCTCGACCCCTTGCTTTCGTCGACTTGGTGGCCATCGCTGATGATCTTCACGATCAGTTGGGTGGTGACGCCGGGCGGGGCCTTTAGGTGCAAGGTGTAGGTCGCCCAGGAGCGCGGATCGAGGTCGGCGGCGTCCGACCAGCGCTGGTCGTACACCTTGCCGTTACCGGCGTCTAATGCGGCGTAGACCTTGGTGTCACGAGCGACGGCGGTGCCGTCGTTGCGGACGGTGACTTTGAGTTCGATAGAGTTGCCGGTGGTCTTGGCGGTCCACTCGTGGGTGATCACCGGGGCCGGGACTAAGGGCAGGATCTGCACTTTCCGGTCGCGGTATTCTTTCGGAATCTGGCCGATGGACCAGCCGGTGCCGGTGGTCTCAACGTAGTAGTACCGGTGGCCCTGATATTCATAGTACACCCCGGGCAGGTTCTCCCCCTTCACTCCCACCGCCATATGACCCGGGTTACCGGGCAAGAGGGTCAGAACCACCCCGTAGTTCATCTCTTTCATAATGGAAGCCAGCAGGATGCTGGTATCCTCGCAGTCGCCCTTTTGGTCGACCAAGGTTTCCAGAGGATAACGGGCGTACTGGTCAAAACCTTTGGAGATGTCGTCGGTGACGTATTTCAAACTCTGGACGAAGGCGACGACGAACTCCACGGTCTGTTGCGGTGAGTACCGCTCCTGCCCCGCAACCTCCACGATCTTAGCGGCGATGGCCGAGATGAGAGGGTCGTCGACCGGGTCGGTGACGTAAACCGAGTAGTTGTTGGTGGGCGGCCGTTTCAGGCCGGTGTAGTAGTCATAGACTTCCTGAGGAACCTGTAGCTTGTACGACCAGCGCTTACCCCCGTAGTTCCATACATACTCCCTGTAGATCGGCTCTTTCAATGGAGTCGATACTGCAACCGGCGGATCATCGACAGGAGTTGGGTCGAAAGGTTCAAGGGCAATATGTTGCGTAGAATCGCCGATGATCTTGGTCGGGCCGACCATGGCCAGAGCCAGTAAAAGCATAAGAAGAAGGACCAGCCAGCCTCTCATCAACGTGTACTCCTTCCCCGGTCCTGCAGTCATCCTATAGATTCGGTGCAATGCTCCGTATTTCCTGCCGCTTGGACTCCGGCGGGGCCTATCGGTAGTCCGGTGTTTCCCCGTTTTGGTGGAATAGGCTGTACCCCAGTGGCGAAAACTAGATTAAAATGCAACTCGCCGAAAGAAATTAAAGAAATTAAAGCCTCGACCCCATGGTTACCCCATGGTTAGGAAGGGTTTATATGAGACACAAGTTTAAGGCGATCCGATTCTCCCTATCGGTGCTCCTGGCCGTAGCCGTATTCACGTTTGGCCACCCGCTTCCCCACGCCGGTGCTTCGGACACCATTCCGCTCGAAGACTTCTTCAAAAACCCGGAAAAGGCCGCTTTTCAGGTCTCCCCCAACGGTGAGTATCTGGCCTTTCTGCAGCCCTGGTCAAACCGGATGAACGTCCACGTCCAAAAGGCAGTTGCCGGCGAGGTGAGCCGAATCACGGATGCGACCGCTAGGGACATCGGGGGCTTCTTCTGGGTGAACGATAAGCGAATCACTTATCTACAGGATTCCGGCGGAGACGAGAACTTCCGGCTCTATGCCGTGAACATCGACGGCACCAATCGCAAAGAATTGACCCCGTTTGAGAAGACCAAGGTCGGGCTGGTTGATGTACTGAAGGACAGCGATCAGGAAATCCTAATCTCGCTGAACAAACGGGATGCGCGGGTGTTTGACGTCTACCGGATCAATGTGGAAACCGGTGAGATGAAGCTGGTTGCCGAAAACCCTGGGAATATTACGGGGTGGCTGACTGACCACGAGAGCAAGGTACGGGCGGCGGTAACCGAGGACGGGGTGCACACCGCACTGCTGTACCGGGAAACCGAGGACGAGCCCTTCCGGATGGTGGCCGAGACCGACTTCCGGGAAAGCATCCTTCCCCTGCTCTTCACCTACGACAACCGGCAGCTTTACGTCTCCTCGAATGTGGGCCGGGACAAACGGGCTGTATATCGGTTCGATCCGGTCACCGGCAAGGAGGTGGAACTGCTCTTTGAACACCCAAAAGTGGACGTGACCAACCTCTTGAGTTCGGATGTGAAGCAGGCGGTTACGGGTGTCTCCTATTATACCGACCGGCTGCGCTACCACTTCTTCGATCCGGAGCGTAAGGAACTACAGACCGTGCTGGAGAGGCAACTGCCGGGATACGAGGTGCAGGTGGTCAGCGCCAGCCGGGATGAAAACCGAATGGTGGTGCGCACCCGCAGTGATCGATCCCAAGGAGCGTATTACCTCTACGACCTGAAACTGGGGAAATTGCAGCAGCTGGCGGAGGTTGGTCCGTGGCTCGATGAGTCTGAGATGGCGAGGATGCAACCGATCACCTATCCTGCCAGAGACGGCCTGACCATCCACGGCTACCTGACCCTGCCCCACGGGGTGAAGCCGGAGATGTTGCCGGTGGTGGTGAACCCGCACGGTGGTCCCTGGGCGCGGGACCACTGGGGTTATAAGCCCGAGGTGCAGTTTCTGGCAAACCGCGGCTACGCCGTGTTGCAGATGAACTTCCGGGGTTCCACCGGATATGGGCGGGAGTTCTGGGAGGCCGGTTTCAAACAGTGGGGCCGGGCGATGCAGGACGATATTACGGACGGGGTGCACTGGCTGATCGCCGAGGGGATTGCCGACCCGGATCGCATCGCCATTTACGGGGGGTCATATGGCGGTTACGCCACCCTGGCTGGCCTGGCCTTTACCCCGGAGCTGTATGCGGCCGGAGTGGATTACGTGGGGGTCTCCAAAAGCCCCCCTGTTTATTGCCCAGGGGGCCAACGACCCACGGGTAAGGAAGGCTGAGTCCGACCAGATGGTGGAGGCGCTAAAGAAGAAGGGCATTGACGTGCCGTACATGGTGAAGGACGACGAGGGTCACGGTTTCCGGAACGAGGAGAACCGCATTGAGTTTTATCGGTACATGGAGGAGTTCCCCACTAAGTACCTGGAGAGCACCACGGAATAAGTCTACTCGTTCACCCAGGCCGCCAGCTTTTTGTGGTCTGTGATCACGATCTCGCGTCCGTCCACGATGATGCTTTTCTCCTGACGGAAGGTGTTCAATAGTACGGTGACGGTCTGACGGCTGGCCCCGATCATGGACGCCAATTCATGATGGGTCAGAGCCAGCTTAATCTTGGTGCCGGAATCCGTGGGGATACCACAGCTGTCGCTGACCTTCAGCAGGAACAGGGCCAGACGCGCAGCAGCCTGCCAGCAGACCAGTTCAAAGACCATGGACTCCGCCGCCCGCATCCGTGCGGCCAGGAGCTTGGAAGTCCGGACGGCCAGACTGGGCTCGACATTCATCAGCTCGAGGAACTGGTCCTTGGTCAGCACCACCAGCTGAATATCGCGAATGGCACCCGCATAGCAGGTACGGTTCCCGTGGTAAAGGGTCTCGGCAAGGCCGATCATCTCGCCGGGATTGCGAATCGCCCTCACGGTGACCTCTTGACCCTCCGCGCTTATCTTGTAAATCTTAACGTAGCCGCTTTCGATTAGATACACCCGGTCGGCCACTTCATCAGGAGACCAGATGATCTGGTCACGAGGATAGCGGACCAGTGTACCGCTCTTGCGGATCAGTTCTTTTTCAAGGTCACTGACCACCAGAATGTCCCGTGCCGTATTGGCATCCGTAGCAACAAACACTGCACTCACCCCCACTTACGAACTACCCAACACGATAACATTCGCAAATGGGTTTGGATACTCCTGCTTTCCCGGTCGATTATCAACCTTATCTGCTTGTTGAGTGCTCCACCACCTTGGCGTCTGAGGGTTCGTGGGTGCGGACCGCCATCAGCAACGCCGCCTGGGGACAGAGTTCGGCGCAGCGCCCACAGCTGATACAGGCAAACGAGTCGTAGTGGCGCGAAATCCTTAGGTTTTCCCGATCCTCCTCCATGGTTATGGCGGCGGCCGGGCAGATGTTCGCGCAGATACCGCAGTAGGTACACTTATCCGGGTCATAAACCAGGCGCACCCGCGCTCTCGGAAAGGGCTCCCGTTTCACCACCGGGTACGGTCGGGTCGCCGGACCAGAGAAGAAGTTCTTGATCAGGTTTGTGCTCATCACAGGCATTATGTTGCACACCTCCCGCTTATCAGCGTTCCGTACAGGCGATGCAGGGGTCAATGGACATCGTGATTACCGGCACGTCCGCCAACTCGCAACCCGGGAGCATCACTAACAGGGCCGGGATGTTGGAGAAGGTCGGGGTGCGTATCTTGAGCCGTTCCAGGTAAGCCGTTCCGTTCCCGCGGGCATACTCCACCAACTCGCCACGCGGCTGTTCCACCCGGATCAGGCCTTCCCCCTCCGGGAAGGTCTTCACCGTCACCGCCAGATCGCCCTTGGGCATCCGGTCGAGAGCCTGTATGACCAGTTCCAGGGACTGCACCACCTCATGCAGGCGGACCATCATCCGAGCGTAGGAGTCGCAGCCGTCTTCCACTATCGGTTCAAAACCGAGATCATCGTAAACAGCGTACCCCAGGGTGCGGGCGTCATAATCCCACCCACTCCCGCGCAGGGTCGGCCCCACGGTACCGAGGCTCCAGGCCTGTTCCTTGGGGAGTATCCCCTTCCCCACGGTACGCGATTTCACGGTGTAGTCCTTAGCAAACACGGGATAGATGGCATTAATTTCCTTCCGAAAGGCGTCCATTTTGCGGCGGACATCCGGCTCCTGGTCTTCATTGATGTCCCGCCGGACACCACCGATTACACAGGATGACTGAATCACACGCTGGCCGGTGGTCATCTCCAGGGTATCGAGGATGATCTCCCGTGCCCGCCAGCACTGCATGAACAAGCTCTCAAAGCCGAAGGAGTCGGCCAGGAGGCCCAGCCAGAGCATATGACTGTGGATCCGGGAGAGTTCGCTCCAGACCACCCGCAGATGCTTTGCCCGCGGCGGAACCTCGACGTCCATCATCCCTTCCATCAGTTCACAGTAGCAGAGGGCGTGAATGAAGCTGCAGATGCCGCAAATGCGCTCACACAGGAAGATGTTGTTTGGGAAGAGGTTCGCTTCGGCGGCCTTCTCAATTCCCCGGTGCATATACCCGATGACCGGCAGGACTTCGACCACGCGTTCGTCCTCACAGGTCAGCTGTAACTGAATGGCCTCGGGCAGAACCGGATGCTGAGGACCGAACGGAAATGTGACTCGGGCCATTACTCGCCACCCCCTAACGACTGGGACTGCGGCCGCACCTTCAGGAGCGGCGTCTGCGGACTCTTTGCGGAAAGTAGCATCCGGCACTGGAAGTCAATGGCCAGGTTCGTGATCCGCACCCCGAAGAACTCCTTGATCTCATTCTCCATCAGGACCGCGTCCAGCAGGATTGAGGAAATGCTCGGCAGTTCTTCGTCCTTGCTGATCCGCACCCTGATCCTGACCATATCCAGCGTGAGCCTTTGAAACAGGTAGATGATTTCGAATTCCTGATCCACGTCAAGGCAAACCATGGTGGTAAAGCGAACCCCTTCGGAGGCCAGGAGTTCGACCTCCTTCAACAGGGCTCCGGGACTGATGAACGCGTCGGCTCCGCGGTCAACGCGTACCTGTTGCATATGCCACACCCCCGCTATTCTTTTGCTCCAGTTTCTGCAGTGCGAGCACCACACCGTCGATGATCGCTTCCGGCCGAGCGGCGCAACCCCTGACGTACACATCCACCGGGATCACCTTGTCGACCCCGCCCAGGGTGTTCACGCAGTTGTGAAAGACACCGCCCGTGGCGGCGCAGACCCCCACGGCGACCACCACCTTCGGGTCCGGGGTCTGGTCGTAGAGCCGCTTCAACACGTCGCGGTTCTTCCAGTTTACCGGCCCGGTGATCAACAGGATGTCGGCGTGCTTGGGATTGCCGATATTAAGCATCCCGAACCGTTCCACATCATAAAGCGGGGTTAGGCAAGCCAGGATTTCGATATCGCAGCCGTTGCAACCACCGGTGCAATAGTGCAGAATCCAGGGGGACTTCACCCGGGCGCGTTTCAGGAAACCCATCGGGTTCACTCCTTTCCAACACCATACCGGCCTAGGCCAATACTGAAAGCAGAACCAGATTGGCGACGATAAACGTGATGCCTACGCCCCAGCTCGCGCCGACCATCCAGGACCAGCGCAGGCGGGCGGCGATGTTGTCGATCCAGATTTCCAGGAAGAAAGCGCCCAATGCGATCAGCACCCCCACCCACAACGGCTGCGCCCAGAAGAGGGCGATGAAGGCCAGCAACAGGACTAGCTCATACCAGTGGGCGATTTCGATCAGAGCCAGGTGCCGTCCCGAATACTCGGTGTACACCCCGCGCACCAATTCCTGATGAGCGTGCTCGGAGGCGGCGATGTCAAAGGGTGATTTCCGCATCTTGATGCCTAGCGCTACCAGCACCGCCACGAAGACCAGAGGCAGATACAACAACAACGGTTCCCCGGCCTCCAGCACGCTGTGCACGGTAAACTTTCCGGTTTGGAAGTAGATCGCGACCGCGGCCAGTAGCAGAATTGGCTCGTAGGCCAGCATCTGCAACAGTTCCCGGTTGGCCCCCAGACGGGCGTAGGGCGACCGGGTGGAGAAGGCACCGAAGGCCAATGCGCCCCCAGCAAAGGCCAGGATAAAGAACACTACCAGCAGGTCTTGCCCCAGGAAGAACAGGGTGAAGGCGGTGAGCGTCAGCAGGAAATAGGCCCACGCCCAGGCAACGGAGGCCCTGGAACTGACTGAGTGGGACTTCCCGACCAGCTTGCCGAAGTCATAGAACGGCTGGGCCAGCGGTGGCCCCATGCGCCCTTGTAGGCGGGCGGTAAGCTTGCGGTCGAGCCCTCTCAAAACGCCTCCGACCAACGGAGCGAGCAACAACGCACCAACCACGATAATCAGCGACCAGGTCAGTGTCATGCTAAGATCACCCCCGCAAAGAGTGCCGTCAGTAGCAACAGAGCACTCCAGTTGGATATCGGGGTCAGGCGGCCTTCACCGAACCACTGAGTCCAGTACGCTCCGCCCGTGGCGGCCTGAACCGGTTCTCCGGCGATACCGGTAAACCTTAGTTCGGGGCCGTCAACATTGGCACCGCAGAGATAGACCGGATCGAGTTCCTTCCGGTGCCCGCGAGCAGCAAGAGCCGGCAGCAGTACCGCCACCGCCAAGGCCAGGAATAGGGCCCAGGGCGGGAAGAAGCCGAAGGCCGTGGACAGATGCCAGCCGGCTAGGTCAAAGGCCTGACCGTACCCCATACCCGATAGGGCGGGCTGGATCAGCACGGTCATCAAGGGGGCCACAAAGATGCTCAGCACCACAGCCCCAGCCATCAGCAGTAAAACCGAACCGTAAGCAAGAAAGGGTTTTTGTTCCTTGGATGCAGGTGCCGAACCGCCGAGCATCCGGCCGAGCCACTTGCACCAGAAGACCAGAGTGGCCGCGCTACCGATCGCGAGCAGGGTGACCACGGCGATGAACCACCCAGCCTGAGCCCCTGCGGCTTCGATCGCCGCCCACTTGGCAAAGGCTACGCCGAAGGGCAGGAACAGCATTGAGAGCATGCCGATTACCGCAGCGATCGTGAGCACCGGACTGCGAGCGGCAAGGCCGTCCATATCCTCGATGTCACGGCTGCCGATCTGCTGTTCCGCCACGCCGACCGCCATAAAGAGCATCCCCTTGGATACGGCGTGGAAGATGATCAACGCGATCCCGGCGGCGATTGCCAGGTCGGTGTTGATACCCGCACAGCAGATGATCAGGCCCAGATTGGCAATGGTGGAGTAGGCCAGCACCCGCTTGGAAATGTTCTGGCCGATGGCCAGGAGCGAGGTCACCATGAACACGAAGGCGCCGAAGACCGCCACCAAAAGCGACAGGCTGGTATCCGCATAGCCCGGAGCCAGGCGCAACACCAGGTACACACCGGCCTTGACCATGGTGCTGGAATGCAACAGGGCGGAGACCGGAGTGGGCGCCACCATCGCCCCCAGCAGCCAGCTTTGGAAGGGCACCTGAGCAGCCTTGGTGAAACCGGTCAGGCACAAGAGGGCGATCGGCAGGAGCACCAGACCCGCCCCTCCGGAGATCAGTTCCTGAATTGAAACGGTTCCGACGTTAGTATAGGCCAGCCCGATCGCGGCCACCATCGCCACCGAACCGACCAGATTCATCCAGAGCGCACGTAGGGCGTTAGCCTTTGCTTCCTCGTTTAGGTCGTGGCGGATCAGATGGTAGCAGCAGAGGGTGGTGACTTCCCAGAAGAAGAACAGCCACAGCAGGCTGTCGGCAAAAACCAGCCCGTTCATTACGCCCAGAAAGAGGACGAACCAGAAGAAGAACTGGGGCCGGCGTGTACGTTCG
>JAHRFU010000090.1 GCA_019084485.1 Desulforudis sp.
CCCGGAGGTTGGTTAAAGTAATGAAATTCCCATCCCAAAAGGAGAGCCGGTAGTCGTCATCCTTGACATAGAGCGACGGTCGCATTCCCGGGGGCATCTGGTCCACAAAGCAGAAAAGGCAACGGTTGCCGCACTTTTTCAATCCAGGGAAAGGGGTCTCAAACTCGATCCCCAGATCCCCATCATATTCCTTCTCGATTTCAAAAACGTACGGGCCATCTGCAGTGGCCACGTACAGTTCCAGGTATTCACCAGTGCTTAGGAAGCGGTAATCCAGGATGTCCTGCACCGGAGTGTCGTTCATCCCGGTAACCACATCGCCGCTTACAATGCCAAGCTGATCGGCGATTCCACCAGGAACGACCCGCGAGATTTTGAGGCCCTTATCGCGCATCCGGTCTGCTCACTTTCTGAGACGTGAGAAGTGAGCAGTTGGAGGTGAGATTATGGGCTGGAATTCGCTCGCGAATTCCCTCAAGTAGCTCACCTCTCACATCCCACATCCCAAAGACGGTTTCCTTAGTTGGTTAGAATGGGTAATTTCTGCACATTGCAATTATGTACCAGTTCCCACTATCAGTCAATCCCCGCCACCGAAGTCCAGTGTCCTCTCCAACGGGCTAACAGTTTTCGGGCAAAGATGGTAAGGCCGTGTCTAAAGAAAAAGGAGATCAATACCAGCCGGCCCCGGTGAGTCACCCGGCGGAGTTCGTAATCATCTGCCGGAATACTGTTTATGGAAAGGAAGGACTCGATTAAGCCCTGAATCAGCTTTGGGTCGGCGCGGGTCCACAGCCCGTAGACTTGGTTTCCGTCCTTGTCTTTCCCGGCGTCCACCAGGTGTTCCGGCAGATCAAGGAACGGAAGGCTTTGCCGGTAATCAAGCTCACCGTGTGCTGTGCGACGGGTGTGCAGATAGGCACTCAGACCGGCCAGCGCTGTCTCGTCCACATAGATAATCCTTTTCGGAATGGCTCTTACACCTCCTTCTTGATACTCTCGGCGAGTGACACCACCCGGGGGTAGGCCTTTCGGGCCCCCCAGAGCACGATTGGCAGCCCGATCCGCTTATAGCCCAGACCCCTTGAGATGTAGCCACCGAGCTTCATCTGCCAGTTCAGGGTGCGGGCACTGTTCACCAGTTTATAAGTCTGTTCAGCGTTGTAGAGTTTCTGCAGACTGCGAAAAACGAATTCCGGGGATTCGGAGAAGGATTTTCGGCCCATGATGTATACCTGGTTCCCTTTTTCATCCTGCCCATAGTAGCACAGTTTCCCCAGATCTTTTCCGTCCATCCGGTCGAAATACGGAAGCCGTTTAATATCCCCATTGGAGGGGGGACCCTCCGTTGAGAGGTGACCGGTATGGACAGCGGCAGTCATTACGGAGGAATGAGTCCCTCCGTAGCAGTGGTAGATAACGATCAAACACCCAACTCCTTAATGGGAAGTGTGAGATGGGAGGTGGGAGGTGAGATATGTTTTCCCTGAGGTCAACAGCCGCAGCCGTCTCATCTTCCATTCGAAGGGGAACTCTCATCTATGGGTAGCCTGGCCTCACTGATTGTCTTCGTCGTTGCGTCGGCGGCTCCCGTCAACGCGAACCTTCTGACCAAATAAGTTGAACTCCTTGGTAAAGAACTCTCTAACCTTCTCCTTGGCCTGGGGCAGTCCTCCGGCGCTTACAATCACGAAAGCGGCCGCACCGATAAGAGTCACGGCGGCGATGATCAAGACGGTTCGCCATCCGGCCGCACCGGCGGCGGGACGGACTTGGTCGGCAGCCCCCGCCCCGGCCCCAATCCCCAGCACAACCGGTACCGCATCAGCCAAAAGGGCGATTCCGTTCTCCGCCTCCTGGCGAGTCACCGTATGGGTACCGACTTCAAACAACAAAGCCGTGGAGATCAAGTCCTGATTGTAGTTACCCCGGGCCATAAAGATCTCTTTCACCAGACCGGGATTCTGTTGGTTGGCGTAGGACATCAGGCGCCGGGCCAAATCCATGTTGGCGTCCCGCTTCGGGTTTTGGCGTCCGATGACCAGCCTGATCTGGCTGGTGCCCTGTTGGGGCGCCTCCTGACGGTAGAATTCCGCATCAGGAACCCCGTCCCGGTGCACGTCGAACAAGGCGATCGGGTTTTCCTGAAGTAGTTGAACCGCAGTTTTGCGGGAGCGCACGTACGCCTGGGCATCGTGCGGACCGTGCGTAGTCTGATTGTGGACAGCGGTTACCTGGTTGTTGCGCAGGCGGTCGGCAAAAGCAGCACCCACCTGAATGATGCCGCCATTCGTCTGAAATGCCGAACCTTCCGTCGGGACATAGGATTCCATGCCGTGGGAATGGTAAACGGCCACCCGACGCTGCTGGTCCTGCTGCGGCGTACCGGTTACCGCGGGTAGCTCATAGTTACGGAAGTATTTGTTGTAGGCCAGGAGATCGCGGTCCATGCCGAGTAGCTTGGCCTGAGCCACGTCGTTATCCACCCTGAAGACTTTGAAGTGCTTCCCGTGCCTGGTAATGACCTCATCCCCGGCATACACGGAACGGCTGGTCTTGGTAACCAAATTGCCTTCTTCATCCAGGATTGTCGTATAGTGGCCGACTTCGTGGTCAATCATTTCCTTGATCAGTGCTGATCTGGTCCAGGCAGCCACGGTTCCGTCGGGATTGTAGCTGGCCAGCAGCAGGCCCGCAACCAGAAAACAGCCGGCCAGCAGTATGGCAATGCGAGCCCTATTTTTCATCACTGTTTTCCCCCTTTTCACCGGGTGTTTTCAACGCGGCTAGGGTGACCTTGTCACGGTCTTTAGAAGGTCCACCCTGGAGTCGCTCTCGGATTTCCCCGACGATTTCGGCGAGTAGCACGGCCAGGATACCCGCCAGAATCACAACGTCAAAGGCACCGGCTCCGCCGAAGTTTACCACCCCGGTCAGGCCGGTAGCTGCCAGCCGTGCACCATGGATTACGTCCGCAAACAAGACCCCCATTGTCGCCGCAACCCACGCCGCCCGGCGGGACCGGCCTACCGCATAGGCAATTATGGCGGCCACAATCGGGTAGACATAGATGATGTCCACCACCGCAAAGCGGCCTGCCGGTTCGCGTAACCCGGTAAACAGGAAGGTACCGACACTGAACACCACCGCACCGGTGATCAGGGCACCGACGACAGCCCGTGCCTTCTCCTGCATCAGGTCGGCCTTCACGATCAGGTAAATGGCCAGTCCAATCGGCACCAGGGCACCACCGACATTGATGGCCAACGTAAGGTTGGCAACGCGAAGCGGCAGATCGATGAACCCACCGACCAGAATCAAGCCCAGGATGATCAGGGCCGCTTTGTCCGTAAGGCGCATCCGATCCAGCACACGGTGCAGAAGCCCTAGGTAAATGAGTACAGAGACAATGATGAGGGCGATTAGTCCAATTGGTAAATTAGCCATGCCACCTACTCCTTTGTTAAATGCTAAATTTTAGCCTACCCTGCACCACCCAAAATATGCAGTTGAAGGGCCCAAGTGGAAAGAAGAACCGCCCCCCTATTTTAATTAAGGAGGCGGTTCATTAAGCGCTGTTTGTAAATTCTCGGGCAGGAGCTATTTCTTCTCGAACAGGTGGCCGAACTGGTCACCGAGGGTAACATTGCCCGTGTCCTCGGCGGGCTGGGAGTCTTCCGGTTTGTCAAACCGCGGTTCGGGGGCGGGTCCCGCCTCCCGGAGGGAAAGACGGATGCGCTTCCCTTCCTGATCGATGCTCAAGACCTTGACGTTGATCTCCTGTCCTTCCTGGATCACGTCTTCCGGTTTAGCCACATGGTGGTTAGCCAAGTGCGAGATGTGGACCAAGCCTTCCACGCCGGGTTCCAGTTCAACAAAAGCTCCGAACGGAACGAGGCGGACAACCTTGGCCGGTACAATATCGTCGACCGGATAACGGTCTCCGATGTTGTCCCAGGGGTTGGGCAGCATCTGCTTCAGGCTCAAGGATACCTTCTCGTGCTCACGGTCAACTCTGAGGATCAGCACCTCGATCTCATCCCCCACCTTCAGGGCTTCCGAAGGATGGCTAATCCGGTGCCAGGAAATCTCGGAAATGTGCAGGAGTCCGTCCACGCCGCCGATATCCACAAAGGTACCGAACTGAGTCAGGCGCCGGACAAAGCCCTTGACTGTTTCGCCTTCCTGGATGGTGGCCAGGGTTTCGGTTCGCTTCCCGGCATATTCTGCTTCGAGCAGAGCCCTACGTGAAAGAATAACTTTCTTGCGACCCCGGTTCAGTTCAATAATTTTCGCCGATATTTCTAGACCCACGTATTGGCTCAAGTCCTCGACAAATCCCCGTTCCACCTGAGAGGCGGGCATAAAGGCGCGAACTCCGAGATCAACCAGAAGACCGCCTTTCACAACCTCACGGACTTTGCCGCTCACCGGTTGTTCGTCCTTAAAAGCTTCATCAAGCAGTTCCCAGGATTTCACGGCATCAGCCCGGTTCTTAGAGAGAATGATCCGCCCCTCATTGTCCTCCGCCTTGACCACCCAGACGTCGATTTCATCGCCCACCTGAACAATCTCCGTCGGGTTGTTCACATCACAGCATGATAACTCGCGCTGAGAGATGACACCTTCCGACTTAGCACCGACATCAACCAGAACCTCGTCCTGGTTGATCTGAACCACAACTCCCCTGATTACATCACCGCTATGGAGAGAGCGAACCTGCGTCTGCTGCAGTTCCTGTTCATCGCTCGTAGTCTCTTCATCAACCGTAGTCTCTTCTGAAGCAACTTCCTTCTCTTCAACAACAGCTTCTTCGGGGCTCGTTTCCACGGCTTCTTCCGGGGTCACGGTTTCTTCCTGGTTCACCATTTCTTCCTGGTTCGTGGTTTCCTCCATCTCACTCATCCGCCTTTCTACCTCCTCAATTATCCAGTCCGGTGTGGACGCGCCGGCGGTAAGGCCGGCTACCCGCAACCCCCTGAACCATTCGGGATCCAACTGGCTGCTGGTCTCGATGTGGTATGTAGGGGTACCGGTCTGCTGACACAGCTTGGTCAGTTTCTGGGTGTTGGCGCTTTCTGCACCGCCCACGACAACCATGATCTCCACTTCACGGGCTAAATCAAGGGCTGCCTTCTGACGCTCAACGACTGCATTGCAGATTGTGTTTGATACAGCCACCTCGCCCGTTCCGGACTTGAGCACCTCGACCACCGCTTCGAAATTAGAGTGCGGTTGGGTGGTCTGGGCGACAACGCCCACCTTGTCGAACCGGGGAAGCTGACTAGCTTCGACCGGATCCTCGACCACCAGGGCTTGTCCGTTGGTCCACCCGACGATGCCCTTTACCTCGGGGTGCTTCCGGTCTCCCACGACAACTACATTGTATCCGTCCGCCGTAAGATCGTGCGCCAGTATCTGAGCACGCTGGACGAACGGGCAGGTGGCGTCCACCACCGTGAATCCCGAATTATGTACGGCCTCCAGGAGGTCAGGCCCAACCCCGTGGGACCGGATAATGATGGTTCCCAGTTCGACGCCCTCAATGGCGTCAATAACGTTAATTCCCTCCCGGGTCAGCAACTCTACGACCTGCGGGTTGTGAATCAAGGGCCCCAAGGAATAGATCGGCCCCCTATCCTCTCCCGCCGTCTTGGTGGCCAGGTCAATGGCCCTACGGACTCCGAAGCAGAATCCCGCTTTTGCCGCTACACGGACCTCCAACCAGGTCACCTCATTTGTTTCATCAAAGACTCGATTTCCGCCATGATGCGGTCGCTGATTGCTTCTAACACTTCGCGTGAGGGCTTGACTCCCTTGTACTGGGGGAAGTAAAGCGGCTCACCGAATCGAACGACGACCTTTCGGAACACACCACCGGTACCTTGCAGCGCCACCGGCACGATCGGCACATCGGCCTTCAGTGCCAACAGTGCAGCCCCCAGTTGGAGCTTGTGGAGTTGACCGTCCCTACTGCGCGACCCCTCGGGAAACATCCCTAAGGCCTTGCCCTCGGAAAGGTAGCGCAACGCGGTCCGTATTGCCTCCCGGTCCACTCCTCCGCGCTTTACCGGAAAGGTACCGAGCCCTACGACGATATTCTTCAGCACCGGGATGCGAAATAACTCCGCTTTACCCATATATGATATCCGGCGCCGCATCGCGCAACCTACCGCAATCGGATCCAGGTAACTGGTGTGATTAGCGGCGACGATGACCCCTCCCTGAGCAGGAAGGTTATCCAAACCATATACTTTCCAGCGCCTGACCAGTAAAAAAGTCCGGCACAATCCCCGGATAGAGCTATAGAACATCGGTCTGGCGCACCTCCGAAACAATAATCCCGAGTACCTCAGCTATCGATTTGCCGGTGGTATCCACGATGACGGCATCGGGAGCTGGTTTCAGGGGAGCGAGTTCTCGTGTGCTATCAATGAGATCGCGCTCGGCGATCTGTCTTTCAAGTTCGTCTATGTCGGTCTCAAAGCCCTGATCACGCAGGTCGATCTGCCTACGTCGCGCCCGCTCCCGTGGAGTGGCAGTAATGAAAAACTTCTTGTCGGCTTCTGGCAGAACGACTGTCCCGATGTCACGCCCTTCTAAAATCACATTGCCGTCCGCAGCCAACCTCCGCTGCATACGGGTCAGCGCCTCGCGGACAACGGCTTCACGGGCATAATAGGACACTCTGCCAGACACATGGGGGTCACGAATAGCAGCGGTGACGTCTTCTCCATTGAGATAGATAACCAGTCCTGACGGTGTGGGCTGGAAGCGAAAGTCCGCCCTTAAGGCGAGTGTGACAAGACCCGGGTCATCCGGTTCCACGCCGACGCGGGACGCCAGAAGGGTGATGGCCCGGTACATAGCACCAGTGTCGATGTAGTTATAGCCGAGTTGTTCGGCGGTCAGTTTGGCGATAGTGCTCTTTCCGGCTCCGGCCGGTCCGTCAATGGCAATGACTCCCGCTTGAATTGTTCAGGGCCCTCCTCCACTACGTATCGCAGTTTTTAGGTTCGACAAACTCGTTCCATATCCTCTTTTATTTGCTGAAATCCCGGAGATGGATAGTCCGAACCTTAGGATTAGTATTGAAGGCGGGCTGAATTTAATACGTCTGCGAACCCGGGGAAGGACACGCTGATCGCACCGGCGCCCCCGATAACAGTTTCCCCTGGGGAGGCGAGGCCGGCAACCGCCAGGGCCATGGCAATGCGGTGGTCTCCGTGGCTGGAGCAGAGAGTGGCGCTAAGGGGTGCACCACCTTCAATAATCAGCCCGTCCGGAGTTTCGGTGATCGAGGCCCCGAACCGGCGCAGTTCACCGGCTGTGGTAGACAGCCGGTCGGATTCCTTCACTTTTAGTTCAGCGGCGTCGCGGATTACGGTGCGCCCTTCGGCGAAGACCGCCGCAACGGCCAGCACCGGAATTTCGTCTATGAGGCGCGGAATCAGCGATCCCCCGATCTCGGTACCCCCCAGGCGGCTCGAACGGACGCGGAGGTCTGCGGTGGGCTCCCCGTTCATAACTCCGGTGTCTGTGACGTCGATCTGAGCGCCCATGGCGCGTAGCACATCCAGGATACCGGTACGGGTGGGGTTGACACCCACGTTTCGGATGGTCAAATCACTCTCTGGGGTGATTAAGGCCCCGACAATGAAGAAGGCGGCCGAGGAGATGTCACCCGGGACGGACACGTCCCGGGCCGCGAGGTTCGGTTCTGGATAGACGGTGATCTCGTTGCCCCGGCGCTCCAGGGAAGCGCCGAAGTACTCCAGCATCCGCTCCGTGTGGTCACGGGACGGCTTGGGTTCCACAACTTTAGAAGGCCCGTCCGCAAATAGAGCGGCCAGAAGCACGGCCGACTTCACCTGGGCAGAGGCTACCGGAAGGGGGTAAATAATAGACTTCAGCCGACCGCCCCGGATGGCCAGCGGGGCCAGGGCTCCGTCCGCACGGCCAAGGATAGTTGCCCCCATCAGGCTCAGCGGCCGCGTAACACGGCTCATCGGCCTTGAGCGCAGAGAGGCATCTCCGGTCATGCAACTGTAAAAGTTCTGACCGGCCAGGATACCGGCCATCAAACGCATCGTGGTGCCTGAATTGCCGGCGTCAAGGACGTCGGACGGCTCCTTCAGGCCGTGCAAGCCTTGTCCTTCGATAATCAGCTCAGACCCGCGATCCTCAATCGACACTCCCAATTTGCCAAAACAGGCGGCTGTAGACAGGCAGTCGGCACTGCGCAGAAAGTTCGATACCCTGGTTCTCCCGCGAGCCAGCGCTCCCAGCATAACTGCCCGGTGCGAGATCGACTTGTCGCCGGGTACCTCAATGGTTCCGACCAGGCCCGATGTCCTACTAATCCGCAGTTCCAACAGGTGATCCTCCTAACACTTTTTGACCGGAATCCCATCCGCACTCAACAGCCGGGCCGCTAGGTCGCGCTCGGCTTCCGAACCAAAGGCCAGCCGGACGGTGCCTCCCTCCCCTTCCCGGACGCGGAGCACTTCAATGTCTGAGATGTTTACGTCGTAGCGGTAAAGGGTGTTCGCTAAGGCGGCGATCGAACCAGGCCGGTCGGAGATAGTGACATTCATCTGATAGAGATCCTGCATGTATCCTTTCGCCTTTAGGGGCAACAGTTCTCGGGCCTGCCGGGCCTGCTCCAGCCAGTCCACTAGGCGGAGCCCGTCTTCCCTGGCCAGAATCCCCTCGATGATCTCCAGTTCCGCCCTAAAGCGGGTGACCATATCCAGGAGGGGACGGCGGTTGGTGCTGAAGATGTCCCGCCACACTTCGGGGTTTCCGGAGGCGATCCGGGTCGTATCACGGAAACCGCCCGCGGCTAGGGGGAAGATGCGGTCCGTCTGTCCCAGGCCGGAGACGGTATTCATCAACGCCGAGGCCACCAAATGGGGGAAATGGCTGACTGCGGCCATAATTCGGTCGTGTTCAGCCGGATCAAACTCGATCATCCTGGCCCCCAGGCTTTCCACAAGATCGGCCATCATCGATTGGGCCCTAGAATGGGTGTTTGCGGTGGGAGTCAGGATGTAATAGGCACCCTCAAAGAGATAGCGGTCGGCGGCTTGCACTCCGGCCTGTTCCGAACCGGTCATCGGGTGACCACCGATAAAGTGCACCCCTGCCGGTAGCAGTGCTTCGGCCTCGCGCACGATTTCCGTCTTGGTACTACCGACATCGGTAACCACGGTTCCCGGTGCCAGGTCTTCAGCCACCGTCCGCAGGGCACCAATAATCAGCCGGACGGGAAGCGCCAGCACCACCAGTTCGGCACCGGCCACACCCCGGACCGGATCGGTCGTGTAGTCAGTAATCGCGCCAAGTTCTACGGCGGTTCGAAGGTTGGCTTCGTTCCGTCCGATACCTGTAACTTGACGGGCCAGGCCGCGGGCCACCAGACCCATGCCCAGCGAACCGCCGATCAGACCTACGCCGTAGATGGCGACCTTGCGCATCAGTACCGGCCTAACCGATGCGCCGGCCGACTGCTTCGGCCACGGGGACGAGCCCCTCCATCAGGAGCGCGAAGTTTTCGGGTGTCAGGGACTGGGCCCCGTCGCACAGTGCCTCAGCCGGGTTTGGGTGCACCTCGATCAGGAGTCCGTCGGCCCCGGCGGCGATGGCCGAACGGGCCATCGGATTTACAAACTTCCACTTGCCAAGACCGTGGCTCGGATCGACGATGATCGGCAGGTGAGACAGGTACTTCACTACCGGGACCGCCGAAATATCGAGCGTGTTCCGGGTGTAGTTTTCAAAGGTGCGAATGCCACGCTCACAGAGAATCACATTCGGGTTTCCGGATGACAGGATGTACTCGGCCGACATCAGCCATTCCTCAACAGTGGAAGAAAGCCCCCGTTTCAACAGAATCGGCTTATCCACCGTACCGAGTTCACGGAGCAGATAGAAATTCTGCATATTGCGTGTTCCGACCTGGATAATATCCGCGTAGTGCGCTACCATCGGCAGGGTCCGGGTATCCATGACTTCAGTCACGATCAGCAGGCCGTACTTCTCCCGGGCTTCGGCCAGGAGTTTCAGGCCAGCCTCAGCCAGACCCTGGAATGAATAGGGTGAGGTACGTGGTTTGTAAGCCCCCCCGCGCAGCAGATTGGCCCCTCTGGCCTTCACATGTTCCGCGGCTTCAAACAACTGCTCCTTGCTTTCTACAGCACACGGACCGGCCATAACCTGGATGGCTGTACCGCCAATCTCCACATCCCCGATCCGGACTACGGTATCCTCCTGCTTAAAACTCCGACTGGCCATCTTGTACGGCTGTAAAATGGCGACTACGGATTCCACTCCGGGCAAGGCCTCTAGGGCCATTCCGCGCAGCTTGGTCTCATCGCCGATGGCCCCGATAATGGTGCGTTCCACACCTCGCGACAGGTGGGCTCTAAACCCTCTCTCTTCTAATCTCACGACTACCCCTCTAATCTCATCTTCCCCGACGCCGTGCGACATGATGATAATCATTACCTAACCCTCCGTAAGCACGCTCTGCAATGCTTCAATAAACTTTTCATTCTGATCCCGGGTACCGATTGTGACCCGAAGCCAAGTACGGTAACCGAAACCGCCCCTGATGATCACACCCCGCCGGAGCATCCCCTGAAATACTTCCTTTTCATCCCGGCCAGCGTTAAACAAAATGAAGTTGGCCTCAGACTTAATATATTCAATTCCCAGCCGCTCGAATTCTCCACATAGAAACTCTCTCTCACGGCGGTTTAATTCCACCACTCGTTGCTTATGCTCCTGGTCCTGCAGAGCGGCCTCGGCCGCCACTTGGGCTAGGGTGTTCACATTGAAGGGCTCCCGCACCCGTTCCAGAAAAGCAATGATTTCCGGATCCGCCAAGGCGTACCCAATGCGTAAACCGGCCAGGCCAAAGCACTTCGAAAAGGTCCGCAGCACCACCACCCGGCGCTCACCTTGGAGCAAATAATCAAGCCCGTCCGGATAAGACGGGTCATCAACATACTCAAAATAGGCCTCGTCCAGGACAACCAGGCAGTTTTCGTGGAGACCGTCGAGGAATGTGTTCAGTTCCGCCTTGGTCACGATCGTCCCGGTCGGATTGTTTGGGTTGCAGATGTAGACCAATTTCGTCCGCTCCGTAACCGCACGCCGCATGGCCGAAAGATCTACCCGGTAATCAACCAACGGCACGTCCACCGTACGGGCATTCATCATCCGGGCCAGAGGCTCGTACCGCGGGAAACTGGGTCTTGGGGCCACGACCTCATCCCCGGGTTCTAAAAAGGCCAGCGACAGTTGCTGCACCAGTTCATTTGAACCGTTGGCAAAAAGAATCCGGTCGGGGTCCAGACCACCGTAATAGTTCGAAAGAACCTGCTTGAGCCGGTAGGCGCTGCCGTCCGGATACAGGTAGACCTCGGGCACCGCCGCCTCTAACGCCTTTAAGGCCAGCGGCGAGGGGCCGAGCGGGTTTTCGTTGGAGGCCAGCTTGATCACTTCCCCCAGTCCCAACTCCCGCTGGACTTCCTCGATGGGCTTGCCGGGCTTGTAGACTGCCAAATCATGAATGTTAGGTCGGGCCAGATCTTTCATGCCTCTGAACCTCCTTTCTTGGCTAAGTAAGAGAAGGAACTAAGAGTATTTTTAAACAAAATGTTAACACTCACGCCAGAGGTGTGCAACTACTTTGTGATTATGGCTGCATAAAGCCCCTCGGCAAAGTCCCGAATCAGGACGTCCGCCGCCGCCGGGCCGGCACCGGCAATCAAGTCTACAAAGGCGCTGCCCACAATCACACCGTCACAAAACCGGCTTAACGCACCGGCCTGGGCCGGCGTGGTAATCCCAAAGCCCATCGCCACCGGCAGACCGGTGTGTTTGCGGATCTCCCCGACCAACCGGTCAAGGTCGGTCGGAAGTCCCTTCCTGCTCCCAGTCACTCCCTTTACGGTTACGCAATACACGAATCCCCCGGCGATGGAACAGATTTTCCTAATCCGCTCCGGGGTTGAAGTAGGCGCCACCAAGGGGATGAAATCCAGACCGGCGGGTCGCGCCCGGTCTACGAAAACCCCGGCCTCTTCCAGAGGAAGATCGGGAATAATCACACCGTCCACCCCGGTCGACACGGCATCGTGGATAAACTTGTCCAGACCGTACTGAAGGATTGGGTTGTAATAACTCATTAGGACCAGGGGCACCTCCGTCCGGGTTCGGAGACGGACCACCAACTTCAAGATCTCCGCAAGCGTGGTACCCGCATCCAGGGCGCGCAGTGTTGAACGCTGGATAGTCGGACCATCAGCCACCGGGTCGGAGAAGGGAACACCCAGCTCGATAATCCCGGCTCCGCCCTCAGCCAGTGCCAAAACAAATCTTTCGGTAGCCTCCAGACTCGGATCCCCGGCGGAGATAAAAGGGATCAGAATCTTCCGGTGTTTTCCGGACGATCCCGCAAAAGCGGCGGCAATCCTGCTCAAGCGATCACCCCCTTTAGAATTCGGGATACTGACTCCACGTCCTTGTCACCGCGCCCCGAAAGATTAATCACCACTACTCGGTCTGAGTTCAGCTGCCCAGCCAGCTTGAGGGCTCCGGCAAAGGCGTGGGCGCTTTCCAGGGCTGGGATGATCCCCTCGGTGCGACACACCAATTGGAAAGCCCCAAGCGCCTCACGGTCCGTCGCCAGGGCTGAGGTCAGGCGACCGGAGTCCCTCAGGTAGGCCAGTTCCGGACCAACACCGGGGTAGTCCAGGCCAGCCGAGACAGAATGCACCGGTAAGATCTGACCCTGTTCATCCTGAAGCACGTAGCTGTGTGAACCGTGTAGGACACCGGGGCGGCCAAAATTTAAAGTCGCGGCATGATCACCCACTTCCAGGCCACGTCCACCGGCTTCCACAGCCACCAGGTTGACATCCTGCTCCGGGACAAAGGTCTTAAACATGCCCATGGCATTGCTCCCGCCCCCGACACAGGCAATGACATAGTTCGGAAGGCGACCCTCGGCTTCCAGGATCTGAACCCTGGTTTCCTCCCCGATTACGGCCTGAAAGTCCCGCACCATCATTGGATAAGGATGTGGCCCGGCCACCGATCCGATGATGTAGAAGGTATCGTCAACCGTAGCCACCCACTCCCGCATGGCCTCATTCATAGCGTCCTTCAGGGTGCGGCTACCCGATCCCACCGGGATCACCTCGGCACCCAGAATGCGCATCCGGAACACATTGAGTTCCTGCCGCGCCACGTCTTCTTCACCCATATACACAGTGCAACTAAGGCCCAGTAGCGCAGCGGCGGTCGCGGTAGCCACCCCGTGCTGGCCGGCACCGGTCTCCGCGATCACCCGGGACTTTCCCATCCGGACCGCTAGCAGAGCCTGACCCAATGTGTTGTTGATCTTGTGGGCTCCGGTGTGGTTGAGATCCTCGCGCTTGAGATACACTCTGGCGTTTCCGCAGTGACGGGAAAAATTACGGACCCGGTAGAGCGGGCTCGGCCGACCCACGTAATCTTTAAGCAGAGCGGCCAGTTCATGCTGGAATCCGGTGTCAGTCTTGACCGCCTCATACGTTGCGGCCAGTTCAACCAGCGCGGGCATCAATGTCTCAGGCACAAACCGCCCGCCGTACGCTCCGAAGTACCCGTTGGTATCGGGAAGCATCGGTCATTCCTCCCTGTGAAGTGATCCATAGTCAAAATGGGGACAGTTCGTTTGCCCCGGCAATACCCTCAGCGCGCACTGCACCTTCCAGGTGTTGGTGTTTCTATGGTAGTCTCCTTTTTCTATAACCGGGCATTTAGGACGAAGGCGCGGATCTTCTCGATATCTTTGCGTCGGTCTGTTTCCACACCCGAAGAGACGTCCACCCCGAACGGCCTCACCGTATTTACTGCTTCGGTCACGTTGTCCGGGTTCAGCCCACCGGCCAGGATTAACGGTAGACCGCAATCCAGCTGTCTTAACTTCTGCCAGTCTAGTGTTTTCCCCGTTCCCCCTGCTCCGCCGGGCCCCGCTGAATCGAGCAGTACCGCCCAAGGGTTGAAAGGCCGCGGATCCTCGACTCGGTAAGGCAGGCTCAGTGGAAAGGACTTGATCACCGGGAGTTTGATCTCCCGGCAGTAGTCGGGGCTCTCGGAACCGTGCAACTGGACTGCTCCCAGGTTACACTGCGCTGCAGTATCCAGCACATACTCCAGCGGCTGGTCCATAAACACCCCGACAGCGGTGACGGTCTCTGGAAGAATTCGTACAATCTCCCGGACGACTTCGGGTGTGACCTGTCTCTGGCTGGGGGCGAACACGAAACCGAGCGCATCAGCACCTGCATCAGCAGCGGCCAGCGCTGTTCTTCGGTCCGATAAACCGCAGATTTTTACCCACGGGGCTACGCTTGCATTATGGCCTTCCTGCTGCACTCTCACTGGCCGGCACCAACCAGTTCCCGGACTTTGGCGGCAATGTCGGGAGCACGCATCAGCGAGGTACCGACCAGCACCGCGTCAACGCCCAGGGACTGCATATGCACCATATCTGCACGGGAGTTGACACCGCTGGCCGCAACCACCACGCGGTCGGAGGGTATCAATCCGATCAGGCGTGCGGTCACATCCAGGTCTATCTCTAAGCTCTGCAGATTGCGGTTGTTTATGCCGATTGTCCGCGCCTCACCCCGGATAGCCCGCTCCAGTTCGGTTTCATCGTGGACCTCGGTGAGGCATTCCATCCCCAGATCCCTGGCAAGCGCAGACAACATCCGGTACTGGGCATCATCAAGGATGCGCATGATCAGCAGCACGGCGTCGGCACCCAGGAGTCGCGCCTGATAGACCTGCGCGGGCGAGACAATGAAGTCTTTGCACAACACCGGCAGGGAGACCGCATCCCGGACCTGGCTTAGATGCTCCGGATCACCACCAAAAAACTCCGGTTCGGTGAGCACCGAAACAGCCCTCGCGCCGTTAGCCTCGTAAATCCGCGCCACCTCCGCCGGGTCACAGTCCGGGCGAATCGGGCCTGAAGAGGGCGATGCTCGCTTAACTTCAGCAATCAGGGAGACACCGGGTTCAGCAAGAATGGAGTCCGAGAGGCTGAGCGGCAGCGCCATATGCAGGATCCGGTCCACCCCAGCACTCAGGGTGAGTGCTGGGGTGACCAGACCGGCGTCTAACGCTCTGACCGCTTCTTTCCTCCGGGCCACAATGCGCTCAAGCATCGGCCTGTTTCCTGGTAAAGTCGATAAACGATTCGAACTTCCTCTGCGCAGCCCCGGAGTTCAACACATCCAGGGAGAGCCTGTACCCTTCGGCAAGGTTCCCGGCGGTTTCAGACGCCACCAAAGCGAGAGCGGCATTTAAGGCGACTGCATTCCGTGGCACTCCCCTTCCCCCGTCCAGGACGCGCCGGGTGATGACCAGGTTTTCCTCCGGAGAGCCACCGATCAACGCCTCCACCGGTACATACTCCAGTCCAAGATCGGCTGGGTCTATCGTCGCGCGGGAGACGGTTCCGGACCGGACATCCCAGACAGTGTTCGGACCGGCCAGGGACAATTCGTCCAAGCCTCCGGCCCCGTAAACGACAAAGGCACGCTGGATCTCCAACTGACACAGGGTCCGCGCCACCAGTTCACCGACCTGGGCGCTGTAAACTCCGATAACCTGAACCTGTGGATTAGCCGGATTGGTTAACGGCCCGAGGATGTTGAAGACCGTCCGGATACCGATTTCCCGTCGGGGCGCAGCGACAAAGCGCATCGCGCTGTGCAGTCGAGGGGCAAAAAGGAAGGCAATTCCGACCTGGTCCAGACAGCGGCCGATCTGCTCCGGAGTCAGTTCCAGGTTCGCCCCGGCCTCCCTCAACAGGTCGGCGCTGCCACACTTGCTCGATACCGAAACATTTCCGTGTTTGGCTACCGGGACGCCCGCCGCCGCGACCACGAAGGCTGCCGTGGTGGAGATGTTAAAAGTGTGCGCGCCGTCACCGCCGGTACCACAGGTATCCAGCAGAAGCGGGTGTCCACACCGCACCGGGGTGGCCTTACGCCGCATCGCCCGGACAAATCCGGCTACTTCGTCCTCGGTTTCCCCCTTCAGGCGCAGTGCCGTCAGAAAGGCACCGACCTGTGCAGGGGTGGCCCCGCCGGACATAATCTCGGTCATCACTTCCTCGGCGGCCACGCTTGAAAGATGGTTTCCGGAGACCGCGTTCTGAATCGCCTGCTGAATCAAGACTGTTCCCTCCTGTAGACGGAAATGAAGTTTCCGAGCAAGTCCCGGCCGTACTCGGTGAGAATCGACTCCGGGTGAAACTGTACGCCCTCTACAGACAACCGGCGGTGTCTGAGCCCCATCACCACTCCGTCCGAAGTGGTGGCACTGACTTCCAGACAATCCGGTAGCTGATCAGGATCGACCACCAGGGAGTGGTAGCGGTTAGCGGTAAAGGGAGAAGGGATGCTTCGGAAAATGGAACGGGCATCGTGCCTGATCGGGCTGGTCTTGCCGTGCATCAGTTGTTCCGCCAGAACCACCCGGCCGCCGAAGGCCTGACCGATAACCTGGTGCCCGAGGCAGATTCCCAAGATTGGGATCTCCCCCGCAAAACGGTGTACTACGTCCAGGCAGATTCCGGCCTCAGCGGGTGTGCAGGGCCCCGGTGACAGGACGATATAATCCGGTTGCATCGACTCAATGTCGCCGATACCCAGGCGGTCATTCCTCACCACCTGCACCTCTTCGCCTAACTCGCCCAGGTAGTGGACGAGGTTGTAGGTAAAGGAATCGTAGTTATCAATCATCAACAGCAAGCTCAGTCCCCCTTACAGCCTTAAGCAAAACGGCAACCTTGTGCCTGACCTCTTCCGCTTCCCGCTCCGGGTCCGAGTCGGCCACAATGCCCGCACCGGCCTGAATGATCGCTTCGCCGTCCCGGATCACGACGGTACGGATGGCGATGCAGGTGTCCAGGTTTCCGTTCAAACCGATGTAACCCGCCGCTCCGGCATAAATGCCCCGGCACCCGGGCTCCAACTCGTCAATGATCTCCATAGCCCGGACCTTCGGCGCTCCACTCACCGTACCCGCCGGGAAGGTGGCGGCCAAGGCGGAAAGCGCATCACAGCCGTCCTGGAGGCGGCCCTCCACCTGAGAGGTAAGGTGCATCACGTGGGAGTAATACTCCACGTTCATAAACTGGGTCATCTTCACCGATCCCGGGACACAAACCCGGGACAGGTCATTCCGCCCCAAGTCCACCAACATCACGTGTTCCGCCCGCTCCTTTTCATCGCCTAGTAGGTCGTCCGCCAGACGGGCGTCATCCAGGGAGTCCGTCCCCCGGGGACGGGTTCCGGCGATCGGTCGCGTATAGGCCTTCCCGTCTTCAACCCGTACCAGCATTTCCGGTGAGGCACCGACCACTACGGTATCGCCAAAATCGAGATAAAACAGATACGGAGAAGGATTCAGAAAACGCAGCCGCCGGTATACATCCAGGCCGTTCCCGGCACAGGGAACCGTAAAACGCCGGGACAGCACCACCTGCAGGATGTCCCCCTGACGGATGTATTGCTTAGCTTGGATCACCCGGTCCTTGAACTCCTCCCGACTGAGATTCGACTTCAACCAAGTTTGGTTCCCGGTACTCTGCTCCGAATCCTGATTTACACCACCCGGCCACGCCAGGATCAACGCCAGAACCCCTTCAATGTCGCTTACAGCCTCCCGGTAGCTCTCCACGGGATTAGACGTTACCGGACAGTTAGCCACCAGCCTGAGGCTGTGCCGTACGTGATCAAAGATCAGGACCATCTTCGGAAAGACAAAGGCGCAGTCCGGAACCTCAGTACAGGTTTGGCCGGGCAGTTCCTCAATCGTCCGGACCAAATCATAGCCAAAATAGCCCACAGCCCCGCCGAAGAATCGCGGTAACCCGTGTTCAGGTGGAATACGGTAGTAGCCTACCAGTTCACGCAGACATTCCAGGGGTGATCCTGACTGGGCCGGACGCCCTTCGGACTCGTCCATGCCGTTGACCGTACTGATTCCGGCCCGGTGGGTGTAAGTCCAGGACGGATTCAGACCGATGAAAGAGTAACGGCCGAGGATCTCTCCCCCTTCCACGCTTTCCAGCAGAAAACACGGTTTCATGTCCAGGAGTTTCAGGAAGATTGAGATTGGGGTTTCCGTGTCCACCAGAACCTCGCGGTGCACCGGTATCAGGTTGTACAGCCCGACCATCGCTAGGTACTGCTCTTCTGAAGGTGTATACACTCGTTTTCACATCCCAATAAAAAAACCGGCGCTCAGCATGAGTACCGGTCAAAAATCTTTGCCCAGCTCCGCTCAACTCAACTTACTCTGCTCTGCTTAACTCACCTGACTCGTATTCAACTGTCGATGCTCACTGGCTCATTGAACTCAAACTACACTAATCTGAAATTAAAGCTACCACAGGATCGGGAATTTTGTCAAGCTTATTGAGGGGCCAATTGCCCCAGAAGCTGATAGCCCTCGTCGTCATTGAGAGCACGGGCTACCCAGAGGTTGCTTTCCATGGTGGAGATGTCGTGAGGGATAACCTTGGCACCTTCCGGATCCATTAGGACGCGGACGTTCGGGAAGAAAGAATGCCCCTTTGGGGTATCAATCACGATCCCCGTCTCACCTGAGCTTAGTTCCACGACCGTACCGGTGGGATAGGCGGCAATACTGTGCATAAAGGCCTGAACCAGTCTGGCTTCAAACCACCAGTTCCCAGAGCCGGAAAGTAGCTCCAGAGCGTCGCAGGGTGGCTTGGCACGCCGATAACAACGGTCGGACGTGAGGGCGTCGAATACATCGGCAAGGCCTGTTAACTGGGCGAAAACGTGAATGTCACGACCTTCCTGGCCCCGGGGATAGCCATCTCCGTTGTAGCGTTCGTGGTGGGCGTAGGCGATTTCGGCAGCATCCGGGTTATCACGAAGTATGTCCCGCCCGTAGGTGGAGTGCTTTTTCACCTCCGCAAACTCTTCCGCAGTCAGCGCACCCGCTTTGTCCAGGATCTGTTTCGGTACCTTGACCTTTCCCACATCATGCAGCAGGGCACCCATGCCCAACGAATAGAGTCGTTCTCGTCCGTATCCAAGCGTCATTCCGGCCATCAGCGAGATGACGGCTACGCTGACCGAATGGTGAAACAGATACTCCCCATCGGCCCGAATCTCGGTGAGGTTCAACATGGAGAACGTGTTGGAAAGGAGTTGTTCAACAATGTCATCGACAGTCCTGGTCAGAGCCGGCTCATGGATGATCGCGCGGGCGCACGCTGAGGACGCCGTCCGGAGCAGACCTTTTACCTGTCGAACAGCCTGAGTTCTAGTCTCCTCGGCGATGACGTCCTTGACCTCAATACCGTCCATAAGTCTGTCCTCAATGTGAACGTGTGAAAAACCCAGTTCCTGGAGGCGACTGATGTAGCGGACAGTCAGTTCGACTCCCGCGTTAAGGTACACCTCGCCATTCCGTCCATAAACCCTCCTGGCCAGCCTCATCCCAGGATGTAGCAACCGGGTTGGGATACTCCGCATGTAACAGTTACCTCACTGCTCAGTCAGCCAGATCCGGACGGAGCCCCCGGGCTCCACGCAGATAGACGTGCCGAACCTTACACTGCGCCTTGTCGGTATTAACGTGCAAGAGCACGCGGATACACATCGGAAGGGCGTTCGGAACATTAATCTCCACGGCGCACAGGAGTGGAACCTCCGTCCACCCGATTTCCCGGGCGGCAAGGGCCGGAAACTGGGCATTCAAGTCGGGGGTCATAGTTAAGAAAACGCTCGCCACGTCGGGACTGGCGAGACCGTTTCGGTTGACGATGGCTAACAGCAACTCTGTGGTGGCTTCAAAAATGGCCTGATGCTCATTGACGCTGACCGTGGTGGCTCCTCTGATCCCCCGCACCGGACTCAAAGGCTATGCCTCCCCTGCTTACCGTACATACTTGCGCTCCACCCATTCCCGTACGTGCTTCATTTCCTCGTGCACCTTAAAAATGAGCCTCTCAATATCGATGCGGGACAACAGAAGACTCGGAGGCGCGAGAACCTCGATTCGTCGAAACTCCTCACGGGATACGAACCGGATGATGTCTTCCAAATTGTCCGCCCAGAGCGTAACCTCAACCGGGGCAAAGGCCACCTCCGCATTTGCGGATTCGTCATAAACAGTGTAAATTTGACCGCTCATATCTATATCTTCAATGCGGATGCCCTGCACCGGTACGTTACGAAACAAAGCAACGTGCTGTTCCCTGGCGTCTTCCGCGACCTTGTCGGTAGGCTTGGAGCCCAACAGAAACCGCCCCCGTCGGGAAACACCCTTGAAGTCAAACCTGACCTTGGCGCGCACCCCGTTCTCAGAGGCGGATCCTTCCGTTTCGCTTCTCACTTGGAGGTTCCCTCCTGCCATATCTTGTCACCACTAGCTATTCTACCCGGCAGGCGAAAATCCTTCTAAACAAGCCGATTTTCAACAATGCCCCGCAGTTTGGCAAGCTCAGAAGCGGTTAGTTCCCGATAGGCCCCCGGGCGTAAACCGCGGAGGGTGAGGTTGGCCAGGCGTGTTCGCTTCAAACGGATGACCGGGTGCCCTGCTGTCTCCCACATCCGTCTGATTAGACGGTTCTTACCCTCGTAGACCGTCATCTCCACCAAGGTCTTCGACTCCTGGCTGCGCATTACACGCACCTTGGCGGAGGCGGTGTGGCCGTCCTCCAGTTCGATCCCTTGGCGTAGGCGCTCCAATACCTCGGCTTCCGGAACCCCTTCCACCTGGACCTGGTAGGTCTTTGGCAGGTGGAACTTCGGATGCATCAGCACATATGAAAGATCTCCATCGTTAGTCATCAGCAGTAGTCCCTCGGAATCATAGTCCAGGCGTCCCACCGGAAACACCCGCTGGGAAAACCCGCGCAACAGGTCGGTAACCGTGCGCCGTTTCTGGGGGTCGCTGGTGGTGGTGACATAACCACGGGGCTTGTACAACAGCAGGTAAACCTTATCCTCAGAATGTACCGGTTTGCCGTCCACGCGGATGTCATCCTTTACCTGATCGGCTTTCACCCCCAATTCCCGGACGACTTTCCCGTTTACGGAGACCTTTCCGGCCAGGATGATCTCCTCGCAGTGACGCCTCGAAGCCACCCCGGCCCGGGCCAGAATCTTTTGCAACCGTTCAGCCGGCAAAAGTGCACATCCTTTCTGTTCAGAAAAAAGGGCCAGTCGCCCTCCGCCCAACGACCGACACAGCCAATGATGAAAATTGTAGTGAGGTGCACTGCACCTTCCAGGTGTTGGTACTTTCACATGGGGAAACGGGGACAGGCTACTTTTTCTCGAAGGATGATAAATGGTTCGCGATTAGAAAGCCTCTTTGTAGGATTCAATGCTATCAACATAATGTAGAGAAAAAGTGTCGAGTAGAAGCGGGACTCTTTGAACCTCTGCGTGTACGAATTGTCCCAGCCCCCCTCACAGAACCGTACTAGCCCAACTAAGGCATACGGCTCTTCACATCACCATTTACATAATATAGCCAATGTCGG
>JAHRFU010000104.1 GCA_019084485.1 Desulforudis sp.
ACTTGATCCCGAAATGGTTGGAGAGGTTCTGGCAGTTATGAAGGATCTGGCCCGCGAGGGCATGACCATGGCCGTCGTAACCCACGAAATGGGCTTTGCCCGAGAAGTGGCCGACCGGGTTCTGTTCTTGGATGACGGACTGATCGCAGAAGAAGGAACTCCCCTAGAGATTTTCTCCAACCCACAGGGTCAGCGCACCCAGAGCTTCCTCAGCAAGATCCTCTAGAGAGTCACACAGGCAATCGGCGCGCCCCATGAAACCACTAAAGCCTTCTGCAACCAGTGCAGAAGGCTTTTCTGTCCGTGGACGATAGGCAGTCCTTGCTAGCCCCAGAACACAGTGTCTCCGTCCAGCATCAGGTTAAGCGCCTCGTATGCATTTGTGGGTCTCCCCACCTGCAGCTTGTCGTTTAGTTCGAAGAAGTTGAGGCACGTGCCGCAGACCAGTACGGATGCTCCTTTTGCCTCCAGGTCACGCAATGAGTCCAAAGCATCGGATCCCACACAGGCCAGCTTAGCCCCCCCGTTCATCAGAACCACGTATTCCGGGCGACGTTCACTCACGGCCAGAGTGCTCAACAGCTGCGCAAGAATCCGCTTCCCAAGCTCAACACTGCCATTGCCCAGGTATTCACCCTGGATGACCAGCGTGCGCATTCCTCCCGGCGCAGCGGCGGTTACCGGTTTCGGGGTCGGTTCAGGCGACGGCTGCCCAATACCTGATACCTTACTTGCCGTCACCGTCCAAATTCCATCGGCCACCGTCAGAGCCCCTGAATACCCGGCATTTTGCACAAACCGGAGTACATTTTGGGCGGAACCCTCGTTGTCCACAATGACCCTGAAGCGTTCATCCCCCCGGTCGGCCGCTTTTTTGGTCAGCAACACTGGTTGCGGACAGGGTTTTCCTCGTCCGTCTATATCGCGCATGCAGTCACCACTTTCTTAGCTACTCCCCCATCTAGTATTGACCACCTACTGGTTATGGGTCAAATAACAATATTGGAATAAGTGGCTTAGTCGCCGTTGTTGGGGCGCGTCCATTTCCAGAGGTCCCGCTGTAGCTTAGCCTTTTCTTCCCCGTTCACGGGGTTAATGATGCCAGCCGACAGAACAAACTTCAGTCCGTCCTCTACGGAAATAGACACCGGTGCTAAATCGGACCGGGGGACGATCACCAGAAAGCCGGAAGTGGGGTTGGGAACGGTCGGTACAAACACTTTGACTAAATCCACTTTCATCTCCCCAAAGAAGTCTTCCTTAGCATCTCCTATCAGAAAAGCAATCACCCAGGCCCCTCTGCGCGGATACTCTACGAGCACCACCTGCCGAAACACCTGTTCGTCCTTCCGGCTGACCGTGTCCACGATCTGCTTGACCACTGTGTAGATCGGCTTGACCAGCGGGATCTGGAGCAATACCTTCTCCCAGAAATCAAGCAGTTTTTTGCCCAGGATGTTGGTGGCCAGCATGCCTATGACCAGCACCACACCAACCGTGGCGACCACGCCGATCCCCGGCCATACTATCTGATACCCAGTCAGGAAGAATACCAGGCTCGCCACCATTTCATCAATGAATTTGAAGACTCCGACCAACACCCACAGGGTGATTGCCAAGGGCAGAATTACAGCCAGGCCGGCAATCAGGTATCTTCTAAAGTTCTTGGACATTATGCTAAAAATCCTTCCTTATTTAAGTGATCGTAGACGCCGCTTATGCTCATCCAGATGTCCCTGATAACTGTTATCAAGCTGGGCTACTATCTTCATCAGGTCCTCTTTAAACCCGGGTTGCGTTTCCGGGTTCACGTTCATCTTAACCCCGGTTTGGTGTTCCAGGGCCTCCTGGGTCTTTGCTGCCTTCTTTTCGTACATCGCTCTGTTGTGTTCATAGGCCTGACGGTAAGCCTGGAGATAGTAATTGAACAGGTAATCCAACTCACCGAGGATTTGAATCATGGCCTGTTTGTCCTCTTTCAAGCCACTAATCCCGTCCATTACCCTTTTGTTATTCTCCACTGCCAATTCATCAGTCGGTAGAGACAGGTTGTTGAGCAGTGTCTCCACGACTCCCTCCACCGCCTGGAACCGTACCCGTTCTTCGAAAGTCCCAAGTTCAGCCATAAGGTCAACCCTTTTGTCCCTTAGATACTGGGCTGCCAGCACATTGCCCCGAGACTTAAATTCGGTACTTTCCAGCTCGTCCAGGGACACGTTTATGCTCTGGGCGCGTTCCATCGCGCGTTCGTAGGCTGTTTTGATCCTTTCGGACATTGATCAAACCTCCCTATCACCGCTATTCCCGGTTCTACCCTGTCAGTGAGTCCGGTCAGGTTGCATACTACTATCTTTAAGATAATGTGTCAATTCCCGGTAGGACATTGTATTCAGAACATCAGACGCCTTTAGCCAGCCACGCCGAGCCACCGTGACACCCAAGAACAGATCGTCCATTTGCTCCACACGGTGAGCGTCGGAACCGATGGAGAGTTTCACACCGGCTTCCTTGGCGGCCCTGCAGTGGACATCGTTTAGGTCCAGCCGCTGGAACGAACCGTTTATCTCCAGGGCTTTCCCGTTGCGGGCGGCTGCAGCGATGATTAATGGCAGGTCAACCTGATAAGGTTCACGCTCCCCAAGCAACCGCCCTGTCGGATGGGCGAACACATGCACGTAGGGGTTTTTTAACGCCCGAACGATCCTGGAGGTCATCTGCGCCTCTTCTAGCCTGAATGAGGTGTGCACGGCTGCTACAACCAGGTCCAACTCCGACAAGACTTCGTCCGGGTAGTCCAGGTTGCCGCTTCGATCAATGTCTACCTCTGCCCCACACAGGAGTTTGATATCCGGACTCCGTTCGTTAAACTCCCTTACCGCCCGCAGTTTCTCCCTGAGGCGATCCACGGAAAGCCCCCCGGCGATCTGCAGGGACACCGAGTGGTCACAGATCCCGACCCATTCCAAACCAAGTCCCAAGGCCTTTCGGGCGATCTGCTCCAGATCGTTATGCCCGTCACTGAATATAGAATGGACGTGCAGGTCTCCCCTGATATCCTTCGATGTGACCAGACACGGCAATTCTCCGTTCAGTGCCGCTTCTATCTCTCCACGATTCTCTCGAAGTTCCGGTGGGATGTACGACAGGCCCAACAACCGGTACACATCCTCCTCGGAACGCCCGGCCAGTCTCTCGTTCTCGCGAAACAAACCGTACTCATTCAGCTTCATCCCCTGTTTGATGGCCAGTTCCCGCAGACGGACGTTGTGTTCCTTGGATCCGGTAAAATAGCATAAGGCTGCTCCGAATTCATCCTCGTCCACCAAGCGCAGATCTACCTGAAGCCCCGAGTCAAGCCGAATACTTATCCGGGTCGATCCTGATGCCAGGGTTTCGGTAACCCCCGGAAGCGATTCGAAAACCTCCACCGTCCGGGCAGGGTCAGAAGAAACGCCGAGGATGTCGATATCCTTAACCGTATCCCTGAAGCGCCGGATGCTTCCGGCCAAGGAAGCCCGGGTGAGGTACCCCTGCTCTCTCAACGCCTCTAATATACCGACGGCTAGAGGCAACACCCGGCCCAAGGGACGCCGCACCAGTCCGCCACGAAATAGTTCGATGCCCCGCAAGATATTCTCCTCGGTCTTCTTTTTAATCCTGGGCAACTGACGCAGTTGCTGGGCCCGTGCCAAGCGTTCCAGTTCATCGACATCGGTGATCTGGTATTCCTGAAGCACTCTCGCCGTCCCCGGTCCGATGCCGGGGATACTCATCAATTGGATCAGGCTCAGGGGAATCTCTGCCTGCAATGACTGGAAGTACGACAGTTTTCCAGTCGTCAACAGTTCGGTAATCTTGGCCGCCAAGTCTTTGCCGATCCCTGGTATCGCCAGCAGGCTGTTCTCCCGCAACCGATCATCCAGGTGGTCAGGCAGGTCATCAATCGCCTGGGCCGCTCGGCGGTAGGCGTTAATCCGAAAATGGCTTTCCCCTTTGATCTCCAACATGTCGGCAATGGTCCGAAAAACCCGGCTTACTTCCCCATTCCTCAAAGCAGGCACCTCTCTAACTAACATGTTGCCGAAAAGAGGCTCCGTTAGCCATTAGCAAGTGGGGACGGTTCCGGCTTGCTAACACCTAAAAGGGTCCGTCAGACTGAGGAACCCACCCAAAGGTCACTAAGAAGGAAGAACTACCCAGATCAGACCGGTTGGAATGGCAGGTCAATGATGGTTCCTGCCGGGGCGAATCTAAAGCGACTATCGAACATCCCGGCCATAGCCGCCAGCACTGGGAGACCTGTACAATGATTTGCTGACAGAAGATCGAGGTCCAGGGAATGAAGATAGGCCAGAGCCCGGTCACGTTCAGCGGGGGCGGCTGGCCCCAGGTGTGTTCCCCCGATCACTGCCGCCACCCTGTTGATTCCGGTCACCTCGCGGCCATACTCAACGATATTCTCCACTCCCGAGTGGGCACAGCCCAGAATCACCACCAGCCCGCAGTCCGTCACCACATAAACAGAGAGATCATCTGGAAAGGGATCGGGCCTGACCCCTTCCCCCTCTTTGATCACCAAACGGGGATCACCCGTTTCAAAGCGCCGGGGCACTTCTCCGCTTAGACAAAACCCCGGTATGAGCTCCAAAGGCTCGGTCACCAACCTGAACTCTGCTCCAGCGCTCTCCAGTGCACCACGCTCGAAGGGCAGCCCGATCGGGCGCATCCGGCCGTCCGCCAGTGAAAAGCGTTCTGCAAACACCCCTGGATGGGCGTAAACCGGTGTGGGACGTTCCCGTTGCTCTAGAAAGGCACGCAGGCCCCCGGTGTGGTCATAGTGCCCGTGGCTGAGTACGACCTGATCGACCTTGTTCAAGCTATGTCCCAGCGTCCGTGCGTTCGGTACGAGCGCCCCGCCGGCACCGGTATCCAGGAGTACAGTAATCCCGGGCACCTCAAGCAGAATGCTCAGCCCCCACTCCCCGGTGACACCGTTCGGGACACCAACTGTGTTTTCGCACAGGATGGTCAGCCTTAAGCCGGTAACCATATGCTCACACCCAAATATATCTCTGTGCGGTTCAACACCCTACTTGTCCCCTTCCTCCGGAACGATGCAGATCAGGGCAAAGTCTTCGGTGCCGGCGTTGCGGAACTGGTGCTCGGCCCCGCCGGGGATGTAGGCGACGTACCCAGACCCCACCTCGTGCTCCTGCCCGTCCAGAAACAGCCGTCCCTTTCCGCTCACGATGAAATTGATGTGCGGCCACGGGTGGGTATGCCTCGGAGTGTGCCCGGCCGGGCCAACCGTGAACAGGCGCATCACCCATCCGTCCCAACCCTGTTCCGGCCCCACCAGTGTCTGTCTCAACACATTGAGCACGGCTGGAGCGTTTACCGGTGTGGACTTGATGTTCGTCATGTTCTCCACAAACATAAGCATCCTCCTTTTTAGCACTATTAATTTGTTAACCAGTACCTCCCGGTCATAATACTGTTTCAATAACTACGCATTAGCGCCCGCGGAGCGTGTTGTGCTATTCTGAGCATGGGTGATCGAATTGCAGATTGTCGGGTGGTTCCTAATCATTCTCGGATCCGTCCTCGGGGCGGACGCCGTCATGGCGTTGTTTTTCGGGCGGCGCTACCTACACTGGGGAGCGGGCTTTCTTCCCGGCGAGTACCGTGATGGCCTTCGTCAATTCATGGACATGCCTCGCCGGACTATTGTGCTTCTGGCATTGCTTGAATTGGCCCTTGCGCTCAGCCTGCACTGGCTGGGGTTTAATCTGACCGGTCGACTCTAACCCCCGGAGCCTCTTGAATCGCACGCAGATCCTCTTGAACCTCCAGGCTTTCCAGTTCCGGCGCTTCCAGTGCCCGGCAGGTCTTGTCCAGGTGCTCCATTGATTCAATTTCTCGGTCTGTCGAAGCCCCCAGTTCCTTAAACCGGCGGGCACTGACCAGCACCCGTGTCTCCAGGGAGCCCACCGATTTGTTATATGCCTCCACGCTACGCTCCAGCCCCCGGCGCAACTCCGCGAAATGCCCGGCCATCACCCGAATGCGCTCATAAAGCTGTTTTCCCAGATCACTGATGGCCTGCGCGTTTTCTGCAACCTGCTCCTGCCGCCAGCCGTAAGCCACCGCCTTCAGAAGAGCGATCAGCGTCGTGGGAGTGGCCAGAATAACCCGTTGGTCGACACCAAATTCGATCAAGCCGGGATCCTGTTCCAGAGCCGCGCTAAAGAACGTTTCACCCGGGAGAAACAGCACCGCAAACTCCGGAGCCGGCTTAAACTGATCCCAGTATCCCTTGGTTCCCAACTGGACCAGGTGGGTTCTGATCTGCCGGGCGTGCTCCTTCAGCTTCAACACCCTGGTTTCTTCGTTTTCCGCGTCTAACGCCTCCAGGTAGGCCTGAAGCGGTGCTTTAGCATCTACGACCACGCTCTTGTGATTGGGCAGCTTGATCACCATATCCGGGCGCAGACGCCCATCCTCTGTGGTTACCGATTCCTGCTGCGTGAAGTCACAGTACTCAACCATCCCGGCGATTTCCACGACTCGCCGCAACTGGATCTCACCCCAACGGCCGCGAACCGTAGGCGCACGCAGAGCCGTCACCAGGTTGGAGGTCTCCTTCTGAAGCTTGGCTTGCGTCTCGGCCAGAGTCCCAAGGTGCTGGGTCAAACCCGCATAGGCCTCGGTACGTGCCTTCTCAATCTCCTGAATCTTACGGTCGACACTCTGCAGGGACTCCTGTAGCGGCCGGACCAGATGGTCAATCGCCTGCTTCCGGGAGTCAAGATCCCCTCTGGCCTCAACTTGGAACCGCTCCAGTGTAGCCGCCGCCAACTGCATAAAGGCCTGGTTATTCTGCGCCAGAGCGTCCGCCGAGAGGCCCTTAAACTCCGCCGAAAGCTTCTCGTGGGCTTCAAGGAGCAGGGTCAGCTTCTCCTCAGCCGCTTTGCGCTCCTCTTTCACCCGGGCTTCAATCCCGGACAGCTGTTCTTTAAGAGACGTGTTTTCCGCCTGCAGAGCCGCCAGCGCCTCATCCCGGGAGGCCACTAATACCTCCAGTTCCTTAACGCGCAGCCCCTTCTCTTCGGCTGCAGACCGTTTCTCAACCTCCCTGTGCAGTTCAGTCCCCAGTCGAACTATTTCCGCCTCTGCCTGACCACGCGCGGCTCGTAATTCTTCTATCCGCTGTTCCCGTCCCTGCAGGCGCTCCGACAGGCCCGCCAACTCGGCCCTCGCTTCTCCACGCCCCTTTTCATAGCCTTGCTGGATCCGGGGCCGGAGCACTAACACGGCGATCAAGGCCCCCGCCAAGACGCCAATCAGGATCATCGCCAGATTCATCGTTGTATCACCCATTAACAAACCACCTTCACTGATTGCCCATAAACTCCAATGTTGCCATTCACCGACCACGGTATAAATTCTAGAACCAACGCTGGAAATCCTTCCCGGCTAGAGGCCTTACCGAGCGCTTCTCTAATAGAAAGACCGCCGACCTGATTTGGTCTGCGGTGTGGGCAGGTGTAAAACCGGTGAATTGTGCTACCCAGTTAAGGATTTCTGGGTTAAGGCTGCTGATTCCTCTCCACCACCCGCGCATCAGCTGCCTGAATGGTAGGCCTTCTGACAGACTCCACCGTCGGTTGGAACAACCCCTTGACGCAAAGTCAGAGAGCCGGTGCTGCCCAGGACGGCTACGGCCGCGGCCAAGAGAAAGGACACCGTCATGGAGTCGGTGGCGTCCGCCAGATACCCGGCCACGGAAGGAGCCGAAGCCTGTCCGACCGCGAAAAAGAGGGTGACCATGCCCAAGGCGGCCGGAGCAAGATTGGGGCCTACGTAGTCACCGCAGGTCGCGGCTACGATCCCCGGGATGCTGAAAGCACTAAAGCCGAAGAGAATGGCCGAGACATACAGTACCCCTGTGCTGTGGGCCGTGGCAAATAGAAAGTAACAAACCGCATGAATCGCGAAAACCACCGCCAGAGCGTACTTACGACCGATGTAGTCCGAGACCGTCCCCCACAGAATCCCGCTGAAGATACCGACGATGCCGATGGACGACCATATGGCTCCGGCTTCAGCTTGAGAAAATCCTCTGTCAGCGACCAGTGCAGCAGAGAAGAAAGTGCAGTAAATGATGTAGCAGAACCCGTATAACAGATACACTGCTCCAAGGTGCCACAACGCCGGGGACGTGTAGACACTGTGCAATGAAGGCGCCTGAATACCAGAGGTGCCGGACGAGCCCGACAGAGTAACGGCTTCAGCGCCAATGGGGTTCAAACCTTTATCCGAAGGCCTGTTTCGTAGAAAGATCAGGCTCAGCAGCCCCAATGCGACCACAACTGCCCCCAGTACGAACCAACTTAGACGCCAGCCGGTGTCCGGCGAGGCCTCAATTACCCGGGGAACCAGCGAACCGGTTACCAAAAACGCCAGCCCCGATCCGCCAACCAGAATCCCGGCCGCCATGCCCCGGCGTTTGGAGCCGAACCATACCGAAACAAGCCCCATAACGGGTATGTTGCTTCCGGCACTCCCCAAACCGGTCAAGAAGCGTAACGCGACCGCTTGACCAAAGCCCCCGGCCATCCCCGTGCAGAACATGGTCACCCCGGTCACAAACATCGAGCATCCGATCACCATCCGCGGTCCGAACCTAGTGGCTAAATAACCGCTGACAAGCGCGAATGCCGCATACCCAATCAGGTTTCCGGTAGCAATCATACCCATCTGGGCGTTGTTTAATAGGAGACCTTCCTTCATCGACGGTAAAATGGTTGCATAACCGAACCGGGCGAACCCCAGGGCGCCGGTTACCGTCAGGAACCCAAAGACCAAGATAACATAACCGTAGTGCAGGCCCCCCCTGCCGGCTTTCTCCGTCTCCGACCGGTGTGCATCCCCAGGTCGATTGGATTCGGTAGTAAGTGAATCTGTAGCCAACTACAAGAGCACCGCCTTGCTCCGGAATTCCTTTCCTTTCTCGTTGATTGCACAAATCCCCTTTATTGAGGCTAGCAACAAAGCAAAAAGACTTCGTAGGAGCCATTAACCCTGAGACTTATGCGGTTTCAATCCGCCACTAATCCCGAGGCGCCGGTCGGCCCACCGTCGTCATATAAATCACCGTTTCGTCCGTCCCGTCTAGCCCCAGCAGCCCGTTCATTTCATCGTCAAAAAACGCACCGATAGGGCAGGTGCCCAGGCCGAGGCTCACGGCCGCCAGAGCAAGGTTTTGCGCGATGTGACCAGCATCCAGGTAGATGTAACGATAAGCCCGCTGGTGATACTCCCGCTTCACCCGCGGAACTACGGCCGACCAGATGAAGACGACGGCGGCCCGCTCCAACTTGGTCTGGCCCATAGCGGCTTCGACCATCATCCGCCCGCAGGGACCCGGTTTAATCTCGGCCAGTTGGTGCACGCCCACCCCGTAATGGTATATTCCCGAACGCAGCCCATCGACCCGATTGGCCGCCAGGTAGGTCTCCACGGGATACAGAGCTCCGGCCGATGGTGTGCACCGGAAAGCATAGTCACCCTTAACAGCCGTGATCCCCTGGGTGGCCCATAGTAACTGGGACAACTCAGCCAGAGACACCGGCTGCTCCTCGTAGCGGCGCACGGTGCGCCTCCGGCGAAATGACTCCCACAAGGACAGGCCACCATCCGTCAGCGGCTTAGGTAGTTCCACCTTAGGAACGTTATCGTACCGTTTGTACGTCTCCGGTTTACCCGTCGACCTAGACCCCTTAGACCGGATCGTGTGGCGGCTCTCCTTGGTCTCCCGCTGAAATAGGTCGCCGATACCCTGATCCATGACACCACATCCCAGAATTATTAGTTGTGTTCACCCTGCTATTTGAGTGTCGAAAGGGACGCATTCAATCTCACAATTGCGTCTTGCCGGTCGGACTTACGTCTCCTGGGAGTCTTCCCATCACAGGAACGGATAAGGTCCGAACTCCCCTACCTGACCCCCCGGTGCTGCACCGCTACTTCTTTTGATTTTCCGGGAGCCTGTTCCCAATCACCTGAACAAATACCTGTACCAGCCCAGGGTCGAATTGGACTCCGACGTATTTCGTTAGCTCTGCTATTGCTGCTTCAATCGACATCGCTTTTCGGTAGGGACGGTCACTGGTCATCGCATCATAAGCGTCAGCAATGGCGAGAATGCGGCACTCTAGAGGTATTTCGCGTTCCTTGAGGCCAAGCGGATAACCATTACCGTTCCACCACTCATGGTGTTTGAGAATCCAGTCGGCGATTGGAACCAAATCGGGCGCGGACAGGGCAATTCGGTGGCCGATCTCAGAATGCCGCTGCATTTCCACACGCTCTTCAGGTGCAAGCAGCCCCGGCTTAAAGAGGATGCGGTCGGGAATCCCGACTTTGCCAATGTCATGAAATTGGGCAAGGAGACACAAGTCGCCCAGTTGCCGCTCGGACAAACCAACGGCCCGGCCCAACTCATAAGCCAACTGCTGAAGGCGGTCAGCGTGACCTTCAGTGATGAAGTCACGGGCTTCCAACATCTTCATCAGAGTGGAAACGATAGCGCTACGAGCACTCTGACTGCGATGCAGCTTCTCGCGATACATGTTATTGTCAGCCTGTCTATAGATCTCTCTTGGCGTGCCATCGCCCACGGCACCTCCGATCGACAGACTTAAGGATCCATTCCAAGCTTCTGCATGGTGTCTTACGATGGCATCCCGAATTCGCTGAATAGCTCTTTCCACAGCCACCCGCTCCGTTTTCGGAAGTAGAACAGCGAACTCATCCCCTCCTATCCGGGCGATCGCATCACTCTGGCGAAAAGACTCCCTGAGGGAATCAGCGACCGCCAAAAGCAGCGCATCCCCCGCGTCGTGTCCCAGGGTGTCATTAATCAATTTAAGGCCGTCGACATCACAGACAATCACCCCCACAGGAACAAAGCGGTTTCCCTCCAAGCGATGCATCTCCTCTTCGAAGTAGGCACGGTTGTAAAGGCCGGTCAAGCCGTCACGGATGCTGAGCTGCCTTAATCGCTCTTCCATTTCCCGGCGTTCAGTCACATCGTAGAATTGCTCCACAACGACCAGCACTTCACCATTGTCGTCCAGGATCGGGTTGCTGCGGCAGTCCATGTACAGGCCTAACTCAGGAACAAACTTCTCTAACCGCTCGAGCTTCTTTGTCTTTAAAGCCGCTTCCGTAGCACAGGGCTGACACCTGTCCACCCGACCGATCAACTCATAGCATTTCTTCCCCTCGATCTGATCTGGATCTGCGTTAAAGAGTCGGTAGCCTGCCCGATTCAGCCTTATCACCCGGTGGTCTGAGTCTTGGATTGCAACCGCATCAGGAATAGCATCCAATACCCCCTCCAGCAGCGCTTTGGCCCGCCTTATTTCAGTCTCCGCCCATTTGCGGCTTAGGGCGTTCACGATGACCTCACCCACGATCCTGACAAATGCGATGCTTTCATCCGACCACGTTATCCCCCCTTGTACGGAGTTAAAACCGAGAAAGCCAATCAGCGTTTTCTTGCGGACCAACGGGACACAAATAAGTCCCCGAATCCCCAGCGTCTGAAAAGTCCTCTTCTCTACTTCGGCTTCCAGAGGAAGGTCAGCGACACGCGGCACATGGACAACGTCAAGGCGCCTCATAGTCTCCCAAAACCACGGGAAGGAATCCACGGACAGATCCTGAAGGTCCTGGTTCTGCGGTTCAACCCCTTCGGCGCACCATTCGTATGCATTGTAAAACCGGTGATTGTCTTCCGATAGCAGAAACACGTAACTGCGATCAACGCCAGCAAATCTCCCGATTTCTCCAAGCGCCTTGTTGATGCCTGCATTGATATCCTCGGGGGCAAGGTTAATGAATTCTGTTGATATATGGGCAATGAACTCCTCGAGTTCAAGCCGGTACCGCAGCTCGTTTTCCACCCGCTTGCGCTCGCTGATGTCCACTGCCATGCCGAAAACCTCAGCAACGCCGTTGCGATCTCTAACGGGAACCAGCGTCATCAAGACCCAGCGTCGGTCATCGGATGGGGTATGCACCATCCATTCCCGGGGCGAGCTTGAGCATCCGGACCGATGGATGTCGGTAATGGTGTTTTCGAACTCTCCTCTAGGTTCGATATAGGGCAAAAGCCATCTCGGGACTGACTGGCCTATTTGCCCGTTAATCCCAAGGATCCTTTCCGCCTCTGGGTTCCAGTTCACAAGAATCCCCTCTCGATCGAAGACGAAAAACGCAACCAAGGGATTCATTTCCACACCGATCCGAAAACGCTCGTTGGCGCAGCGTACTTCCTCCTGCAAGCGGTAGGAATCCAGTACTTCGATCAACCGTCTAGAGAGTATGTCCAAGAGCCGGATCTCGTGACTGAAGAACCCCCCTCTTTTCTCCAGATAAAGCGTACCCAACTCAACGTTGCTGATTAGATTGTTAACGTAGGCCTCTGGACAGAACCGGTTTCGAAGGACATACTCATTACCGGCATCTGCCGAATGGCGGACGAATCCCCACATCTGCGATGACTGTATGCTGGCCCCGGCGTTCAGGATAAGAACAACACGGCGCACGCCAAAGAGACGGCTGGCCTTTTCTACCAACTCCTGGAACAGGCTTTCCTCCGAACCGGAAAAGTCCAGCGAGGAAATTTCATATAGAACAGAGAGTTCGGCTAAACCGTAATTTTGGTACATTTTATTGGCCTCCCACCGCCACCACTAGGGTTTTGTTGTGAAACAAAGGCACATCATTGTAGGCAGCCACCTCCCCAAAAGTAAGCAAGCCCACCAACGGCAAAGACGCCCCCCCCGCACTGCGCAGCACTGCCACTTCGTCGTGATTCTGCCCCAGGATAAAACGGGAAACACAGTTAAAAACCAGCATAAATCTTGGTACTTTGGCTTTCTCCATGCCTTGACTACACACTTCGCGGCCCAAGGCGCCAAGTGCCTCTACTTCTGCGCTCATTAAGTACGCCACAGCTCTGGGAGGGACTTCCGTAACCAATTCCAAAGAACCCATTGGGCCTACCCTTAGTGGATCACGAATGATGAACCGGCCGGAGGCGTCGATTATCCCCAGCGGATGGTGCATGCCATACTCAGCAAAATCCTCCTGTGTGATACCACCCAGTCTTTCCGAGTAAACCTCGAAAGCCGGTCGCTCGTCGAATTCATAGACGGTTTTGCCGTTTGCTCTAGTAATAATCAACGGAGACCCGATTGGTTTCCAGCCGTGTCCAATGCCGATGCCGAATGATACACCGGAAACCAGCGCGGCCGCCACCGCACCACTGGCCACTCCGTCCTCGGTGAATTGGAATGTCCGGCGAAACCTAAGATTGTCCCCTGTGCCTCCACCTACGTACTGGAAGTCCGGCCCCATTACACCGTACAACCCTCTAAGCATTCGGGAGATATTGCCTGCTAAACCATCCGGAAATACGAACACTGTGCCGGAAGACGGTGCCCCGCCGGCCAACAATTCCTCACCCAGGTACTCTCCGGTCTTCTCCGGCGCCTCAGGCGAGAACCTGACCTGCGCCGTAACGGCAGAAATCTGTTTTCCAGCTAGCACCAGCATCCCCACACCATTTTCGTGGATTCCTTCCGGCGTCACTATCCCCGCTCCACACGCACCAACCAAAGGTGAACCGCCTAGCTCGGCACGAACACCCTTGAGGACTGCCTCCTGGTCATATCCATCCGTAGTAAAGAGAAAAGCTACCGCCGGTCGCTCCAAGCCTTGTAGGGCTTGGTGCGCTACCCGCTTGGCGGCTTCCAGTGACTGCGGATTACGACTGAACCCAACTCCAACCTTCATGACTGTCATCCCCTTGCGTGGTTATGCTTTTTCGCCCGTTCGGCCTTATGGCCCGTGCAGCCACAGTGTCACAAAACCCGTTACTGATCACCTTAACCGCTGGATCAACAATTTGCAGTTATCCTAAAACCTCGACATTGCTCATGCCTGGCATCTCGCAGAAA
Organism: Desulforudis sp.; assembly: GCA_019084485.1. Classification (GTDB taxonomy): domain Bacteria; phylum Bacillota; class Desulfotomaculia; order Desulfotomaculales; family Desulforudaceae; genus SURF-60. The sequence goes on from JAHRFU010000104.1 coordinate 14,034, forward strand.
CATGCTAATTTTCGCCATACTCCTACAAGATTCCTCTCTTCAAAGAAAGGCAAATCAATAGCGTAACGATTGTTCCTATTTCCAGCCTCAAGTTAACTGGTTAAAACATACTTGCCGGACTGCAAGAAGATACAGTAGATAGGATGTAAGGTGTGAAATAATGAATAGTTGGAACGGCAAAAAACACGCCAAACCACGGGTTACACCGTAGTTTGGCGTGTGCGAGTAAGCCTATAAGCCGGGTTCTGTCGTAAACGGTCATCTGTCTGGGACGCCGGTTGCCCGGCGCCTCTAGCGACCAACCCGGGAACAGAGCGGGCCGCTCCATCGTTCCCCTATTAGGTCTTGCTCCAGGTGGGGTTTACCTAGCCGGCCAGTTACCTGACCGCTGGTGCGCTCTTACCGCACCGTTCCACCCTTACCCCCTGAGAAGTGAAAGCTAAGAGTTGGCGGTATGTGTGTCTACACACACTTCCAATCTCCCACTTCTCACTTCCCAAAAGGCGGTACACATTTCTGTGGCACTATCCTTGGGGTCGCCCCCACCGGGTATTACCCGGCACCCTGCCCTATGGAGCCCGGACTTTCCTCAGACACTTGCGTGTCCGCGACCATCCAGCTTACTCACTTTTTACATGATACCAGCAATATCGGCAATAATCAATGGAAAACGCCGACAATACCTCCATATGCCGTCTAGCGGAACACAAACGGATCGCTGTCCGTACGGGAGACGGAAAGCTTCACATCCAGTTTCGCTTTCGTGATCCGCTCCCTGAGGTATTCCGCCAACGGATCAAGGATCACTCGTTCCGAGGCGAAATGACCGGGATCGATGAAGTTCATCCCTGCGTTCAGGATTTCCTGGGCCGTGTGATACTTCAAATCACCGGTAACATACACGTCTGCTCCGGCAAAGGCGGCCTTGGACCAGAGGTCACCGCCGGAACCGCCGCAGATCGCCACCTTGCTGACTCTCCTGCTAAGCGGACCGCCCGCCCGGCTGCCCGGTATCCCGAGCGCCACCTTCACCATCCCGATGAACTGCGCAAAAGTCACCGCCTCCGGTAAGCGACCGACCCGTCCGAAGCCTTCCAGCTCTGGACTCAGAGGCCCAATCTCGACTAGCCCAAGCCGTTGCGCGAGAGCAGTATTGACCCCGTTTTCCGCGGCATCCAGGTTGGTGTGGGCACTGTACACCCCGATATCGGATCGGATCAGACCGGAGACGATCCGACCCAATGGCAGGTCGAAGCGGATACTCCGCATGGGTTTGTAGATCAGCGGGTGATGGCTGATGATTAGTTGGGCGGCGAGTTCAGCCGCTTCAGCCACCGTCTGTTCACCGACGTCCAAGGCCAGGAGTACGTGATCCACGGGACGGCCCGGGTCACCAACCTGCCAGCCGGTATTGTCCCCTTCCATGGCTAGGGACTTAGGTGCCATCTCTTCAATGAATGTAATGATGGTCTGACATTTCACAAGCATTTCATCATCTCCTTCAGACTGTGCAACCGTGCTTCAATCTCGGCCCGCTTACAAGGGTCGCAGGCACTGGCACGGACTATTCCTTCGTACATTCGTTCATACTTTTGTATTAATTCGGCCAGGTGGTTAGCCAACAGCGGATGGCGATTCTCCCACAATAGCGGTCCCACTTCCAGTAGAATTTCATCAGGCGTTACCGCTTCTCTCTGGCCCGGTTTCGCAGCAATTATCTCGTAAAGCCGGCCACTCTCATCTACCAGTTCCTCGCCTACCGGCGGCCAACCGTGGCCGTACAGCCACTCCCGTAGTGCCGCACCGCGGTTCATTGGTTGCAGAACCAGGCTCCGGACACCGATCAAAACGCCCTGTGGCGCACGTTCCAGGACATTAGCAATGGTTTGACCGCCCATCCCCGCAATCACCACTGCGTTTACTTCACCGGGGGCAATCGGTTCCAAACCGTCGCCTTCCCGCACGTCAATATATCTCTCTAGGCCGGACTTGCTCACCGCCCGAAGGGCCGCCTGAAGCGGGCCGGGGGCCTTCTCCACTCCGATTACCTGCGGACATATACCTTTTTGCACCAAATACAAAGGTAGGAGCGCGTGGTCGGTCCCGATGTCCGCCAGGCGGCTATCCGACGGAACCAGTCCCGCAATCTTCCTTAGTCTCGCACCGAGCACACCGGTCAACTCCAAAGGACAAGCTTTTCGACTCGCCCACATCCTGCCATTATTATACACAATCTGCACCCATAAAAATGGCCGGACTGAAGATACCTGCCTACCCGCCGGATCATCAGAGCTTAGCACAACTTCCGGAACCAATGCTCCACCGAGAAATCATGATCTACCGTAAGCTGCGTCCCTAAAACGTCCGGCTAGGATGGCAATCAAGACCAATTGCAGCACGACTCCTAGCGGTTGCGTACCTGGACCGTAACATCCGTCTTCATCGCCGAAATTAAGCGGCTCATTTCGATAACTCCTGTCCGGTAACTTTGATATATTGCGGGCGTTCACTGGATCGAGGCCGCTGGTCGGTTCGTCCAGAAAGAGCAACCTCGGCTGATACAGCAGGCTACGGGCCACGTTCAGCCGGATTTTCATGCTTTTGCTGAATTTGGCCACCCGCTTATCCGCGTCGTCCGCAAGGCCTACCGACGTCAATATCTCCATCGGGTCAGGGATCGGTCCCAGCCCCTGGTAGAGCGATCGGAAATAGGACAGGTTCTCACGGGCCGTAAGCTTCAGGTAGTGATTGGGGAGTTCGAATGAGACCCCGATCTGCTCGTAGAAAGCATTATCTCACGCACTAAGCTCCCGCCCCAGCACTGTGATGCTACCCTGGTAGTTCTTCAGCAGGCCAATGAGAATCTTCTGCGTAGTGGACTTGCCCGCACCGGATGGGCCGAGGAAACCGAAGATCTCCTGATCCTCAATAGTGAAGTTGAGGCCGTGCAATACCTTTTGATGTGCCCCAGGATAGGTATAGTGCAGATCGCGGACATCGATCACCTTGTTCACCTCATCCTTCATATTCTCCCGCATTAGATAAAACTGTGCGTGTGGGGGCGTAATGCTGCGATCCTCTGCAGCCCTACAACCACTTCAGGTCTTGTAAACCGTTCTTTAGGAAGGCCACCAACTGCTCCATATCCCGGTAGATTCGATCCCGGTCGATGCCGTCCTGACCGGTCGACTCGGGGAATATCTGCCGGAAGTTAATCATCACAAACTTGAAGACCCGAGCGATGAAGTCACGGTCCAGATCGTCCCGCAGTTCCCCGGATGCTATCGCTTGATCCACCATGGCCCGCATGTAGTTCTCAAGTTCCACACCCATGCCGGCCATAAACTTACTGTAGAGGGCTGAGTCCTTGATTCTCTCCAGGTTCTCGCCGATCAGCTGGTATCGCGGGTTGTCCAGAGCAAAGGACACTCCCAGTTTGAACCGAACTTCGAAGGATTGAAAGAAGCTCATTTGGTGCAGTGGTTTGTTCAGTCCAGCCAAACCTTTTGCCATGAACTCCTTTTTCTTCTCCCCGATCACACCAAGGATGTACAGGTAAAGGTCCTCCTTGTTGTGAAAGTAATGATACATGCTGCCTTTGGAGATACCGGCGTTTTGAATGATTCGATTAAGTGAAGCACTGAAGAAATCTTGTTTCGCAAATTCATCCATCGCAGCCTCTACAATGGGTTCTTTTTCGGCATCTGGAAGATTAAGAAAACCCTGTTTGGTCAAAATCGTCACCCCATTTCATGTCTAGGCCAATGCCGCTAGAATCACCAAAATCAAGGCCACCGGTAGTCTGGCTAAGGCTACTTTCCGCCACCCCTCGTCCCCCGCTATTGCTGTTATCTTCTTTCGCCCCTTTTCGCTGAATACCAGAAGTCCACCCTTAATCACCCATCCCAGGGGAATCACCAACATCAGTACCCAACCAGCCCAGGTCTTGTCCGGACTCCCCAAAAATGCCGCCAGTGCTACACCATAGAATGCGATCAATAGAACTGAGCCCACGTAGAACCACCAGGGCCGGCGTTCACCGCCGTAGGCACTGCGCTCAATACGCTGCCAGCGTTCACCCATCACCCACATGGCGAGACTGGTGCCGACCACCCCGGCAGCTAGAACAAACCCAAAGATCTTCACCATCTCCACCATGACCTACATCATCCGCCCTAAACCACCCAGTCTAGACCACCTAGTCTGGTTATACCACCCGGTCTAACACGTGTCAATGGGTTATTGCCTACTGAATATTGGTTTCGGATCTAGGAAGGCTATCTACATACCACAACATGTGGAGGCAAGGAGGAAAAACAATGAGAACCACAACCGCCCTGCTGGTGAAGTTTCTGATGGCCTTCGTTTTCGCCTACATCGCGTTGACCGTGATCGATGCCAACCCGGTCAGTTGGGTGCTGTTCATTGCCATAGTGGCCACGGCTGTGAATTACCTCTTCGGTGACCTAGTAGTACTACGAAACTACGGCAACATCGTCGCCAGCGTTGGGGACGGTCTGATGGTGGCCGTCGTGGCATTCCTCTTTGCCCTGTTCATTCCCGTCATCATGGTGTCCGCACTGTCCCTGATCGTGTTCGGAGTATTAGTTGCCATAGGCGAATATTTCTTCCATCAATACCTCTTGGCCTCGGACAAGGTCGCTCCTTAATCTAGGGACTACGCCGATCAGGAAAGGCGGCCCATCCAACGGGCCGCCTCTATTCCTTCCGAACCCTTTTATCTTCTTCTGCGCCTCTTCTTGTTGCCGGGCCGTTTTCCGCTGGCTTTCGGAGAACCGGTGCGGAGCCACCAGATTCCAAGGCTACCGGCCAGCCAGCCGATCAGAAATCCCCAACTCCAAGTGCCGGTAACGAGGCCCAATCCAATGAAGACCATAATGCCCGCCGCCGCAATCAGTGCAAATTTGAAGGTTGATGGAGAGTTAAGTCTGTTAGCCAGGTAAAGCCCCCCTTAAGTGCCCTATTCTTTATGTTGTGCATTCCATCTAATGACAATGCTGTACAACCACCGATGGATACCTTCTAATTAGGAGATCTCTGATCTTTCTACTCTCTTGTGGAGGGCCGTTCGGAAAACTAGGCGAGTTGCGGTCTAGCCAACTCCGCGAATACACCAAGGCCATCAACTCGTCGTACGTGCCGGTTTCGACGATTCGCCCTTTGTCCAACACCACGATTGGGTAAAACTTTTACTAGATTGCCGTTTTCGACATACTGCTTCTAGATTCCTGCACTTAAGCTACCCCAGGCTGTCATTGACATGCCTTGCGTCTGACAATCCGTAAGTCTCCGGAAACGCTGTCGCCCATCCCAACAGGTTGTTGCAACGTGGTTCTTTGTCGGATATAATGTGACCACATGGAGGTGGGTGGATATGCAAGTGGGCAGCAGAGAAATAAAGACCCGTTTTAGCCAATATCTGAAGCGGGTTAAAGAAGGAGAAACGATTACCATTACGGTACGCAGCGTCCCGGTGGCTAGGTTGGTGCCCTTGAACTCGCCGGTTCCCGAGGGAATAGTCGGTTTGATCGAAGCCGGCCTAGTTTCCTGGAGCGGAGGTAAACCGAAAGGATTATCTTCGCCGGTCAAGGCACAGGATACCAAAACTCTGGCGGATCTGGTTGCGGAGGATCGGCGGTGATCGTTTACCTGGATACCAGTGCCCTAATCAAGCTCTACGTCCAGGAGATAGGCTCCAAATCTATCCGGAGTCTGGTAAATGCTTCGTCCGTAGTGGCCACCTCCAAAGTTGCCTACGTCGAAGCCCGGGCCGCCCTAGCCCGTGCGCAGCGTGAGGGCATTCTGGACGAAAACAGCTACCATCTGGTGGTTGGTGCCTTAAAGAAAGACTGGGCCAGCTATCTATCCGTGGAAGTTTCCGAGGTGCTCATCACACTGGCTGGGGACTTGGCTGAGCAGCACCGCCTGCGAGGCTTTGATGCTATTCACTTGGCTTCTGCCGTAACCATTAGGCGCCAGGTAAAGAGACCCGTAATCGTTTGCTGCTGGGATACACGCTTATGGGAATCATTGCGCGCTTCAGAATTTGACACGTTGCCTGAAGAACAACCGTAACCAGCACTGCACAAATTAAGGAGGGATAGAGAGATTATGGCCAAGTGGGTATGTGTTTGCGAATATGTCTATGATCCGGAGAAGGGAACGGACGAAATTCCGCCAGGGACCGATTTCGAAGATCTGCCGGAGGATTGGCTTTGTCCTGAGTGCTATAAGGACAAGAACGACTTCACGATCGAGTATCTCTATACCCAGAAGAGGCATTAGCAGTGCAGATAGCGAGGATGAGGTTGCAGTAGGCTTCATTTGAGGGGTACTGTTATCTGTCAGCGAAAGTGGGATGCTGGCATTCGCCAGCCTCCCACGCCCAAAACAATAATTTCCCAAACCCCGAAGGGCTTAGGAATACCTTATTCATTTGGTGGGCGATACTGGGATCGAACCAGTGACCCCCTGCTTGTAAGGCAGGTGCTCTCCCGCTGAGCTAATCGCCCTTATTCATTTATCCGGAATCAATCGGCCGATACTCTACGTCAGTCCGACCTCCGACTTCCGTCCTCTGACTTCTGTTTTGGTGGGCCCACCAGGACTCGAACCTGGAACCAGCCGGTTATGCATACCACTTCAGCTTTCGCTGCCCCTTTCGGGTTTGTGGTCTGGACTATCCCTTCACCCTGCTTGCAGGGTGCCTGCCGTCTAGTCTCTACACCTTCCTCAAGATGAGGCTTGGCTCGGGATTACCATACCCATTGGCTTAGGCTTCCCCGAGTTTGGCAGGTATCACCCGAAGATTACTCTCCAGGCAGCCCTTGACAGTCAATCATATCGGAACGTTTTGTGATCCCGACTTAGATCCCCTGTTTCAAGCCGGATGCTCTGACCATTGAGCTATGGGCCCACGGAAAAGCTACAAACTTGATTATAGCGCAAAACAACCCCGGCGTCAACGCCGGGGCCCGCCTACCCTGGGCTTGGAGTATCCTTGTGCTCTACTCCAAGTAGTCCTTGAGCTTCTTGCTCCGGCTTGGGTGGCGCAGCTTGCGCAACGTCTTGGCCTCAATTTGCCTGATCCGTTCGCGGGTGACCCCGAACTTCTGTCCCACTTCTTCCAGCGTCCGAGCCCGACCGTCATCCAGACCGAACCGCAGGCGCAACACTCGCTGTTCACGTTCGGTAAGAGTCTTCAAAACCTCGTCCAGCTGCTCCCGAAGTAACGTAAAGGAAGCTTCCTCAGCCGGAGCCTGGGCATCCTGGTCTTCGATGAAATCACCAAGGTGCGAATCTTCTTCTTCACCAATCGGGGTTTCAAGCGAAACGGGCTCCTGGGCGATCTTCATGATCTCCCGGACCTTTTCCTCGGAGATATCCATCTCCCGGGCGATTTCCTCAGGTGCCGGTTCACGCCCTAGTTCCTGAAGCAACTGCCGGGATACACGGATCAGTTTGTTGATCGTTTCCACCATATGCACCGGGATCCGGATGGTCCGGGCCTGGTCAGCGATAGCCCTGGTGATCGCCTGACGAATCCACCACGTAGCATAGGTGCTGAATTTGTATCCCTTACGGTAGTCAAACTTCTCAACGGCCTTGATCAGACCGAGGTTGCCCTCCTGAATCAAGTCCAAGAACAGCATCCCGCGTCCAACGTAACGCTTGGCGATGCTCACCACCAGACGCAGGTTGGCCTCGATGAGACGGCGCTTGCTTTCCTCGTCCCCGGCCTCCATCTGCTTGGCCAGGCTGACCTCCAGTTCTGGAGTCAACAGAGGAATGCGCCCGATCTCCTTGAGATACATGCGAACCGGATCATCTATGTCAACGCCATCGGGTACGGCTATAACGGCTTCCGGTTCTCTAGGTGTATCTTCTAGCTTTTCAAGCTCCGGTGGGTCCGGAATCACGTCGATGCCCATCCCAGCTAGCTTCTCGTAAACGTCGTCAATCTGCTCCGGTGTCAGGTCGGCACCCTGTAAGCCGTCCATAACCTCGTGATAGGTTAATGATCCCTGTAGCTTGCCCTTATCTACCAGTTCCTGAATGGAAGTATTCACTTCTTCCCGCACACTTACTCCCCCCTTTCTAGGGTGTCTTCATTAGGTTGTTGATGACTATCATCAGTTCGGTTGCCCGCTTAAGGTCGCCTGCACGTTCGGCGGCGTCGAGGTCCGCCAAAAGGTCTCGTTTCTGTTGCCGCTTGTCACTCAGCTTAATGGTCCTCATGTAGTCCTTTAACAGTACTTCCCTGTCTCCCTCTGGCAGTTCCCCGGCCATTACCGCTCCAAGGAGGTGTTGGTCATCATCATTCAGGTCGTTGGCCAAAAACGCCGGCTTACAGTCCCCGTTGCTCACCCGACACTGAAACGCATCGAGTATATGTTGGTAGCCATTGTTTACAAAAAACCGCTCACCCAGTTCCGGTCTTACCGCTTCAAGGTACTCCGGGTTCTCTATGACCATTCGCAGCAGGCCGAGTTCCGCCTGTTGCCTGGCGTGGGGTTTATTGGTAACTATATTATGCAGCTTTTTAGCAATTTTATCCGAATTTGGCCATTTCTCTGGCCCACCGGCCCCAAATCTACCTATTTCGGCCTTAACCGTTTGCGGATTCAGCCCTAGTATGGCAGACACCTTAAGGATGCTAATTTCCCGGTCAACCTCACTGTTCATCGCTCGAATATTAGGTACTATTTGCTGTACTATATTCAGGCGATGCTGCGGAGCATCACTGGGCATCTCTGCCAGGACGTGATGCAGTTTGTACTCCAGCAATGGTGTGGCTATGTCTACCAAGTGCTTCCATCCGTCCAGACCCTGCTCCCTAAGGAACTGATCCGGGTCCTGGCCTTCCGGAACAGATACAACCCCCACCCGGCAACCCAGATCCTGCAAGATATCTAAACTTCTAATCGTCGCCTTGATTCCGGCTGGATCCGCATCGAAGGCTACCAGGACATCCATTGTGTGCCGCATCAACAGCCGGCCCTGATCCCTGGTCAGGCTGGTCCCTAGAGCGGCCACCACGTTGCAGACCCCGTACTGGTGCGCCGCAATGACATCCAGATATCCTTCCACGATAACAACCCGGCCTTCCTCCCGGATGCCCTGCTTCGCAAGGTGTAGGCCGTAGAGGTATTTCCCTTTTTGGAAGACCGGAGTCTCCGGGGAATTCAGGTATTTCGGAAGGCTGTCATCCAGCACTCGCCCGCCGAAGCCAACCACCCTGCCCCGAACGTCCCACACCGGGAAGATGATGCGGTTTCGAAACCGGTCGTATACGCCGCCCCGCTCCGATTTTACCGCAATACCCGCACGTACAAGCTCGACATCGGTGAGCCCCTTGCGCCGCATAAACCCCGACAGCGCCTCCCATCCGGATGGGGCATAGCCGATTTGAAACTGATCCTGTACGTCCAACGGAATACCACGCTGTTCAAGGTACATCCGTGCCGTCCGACCCGAATCCTCCTCAGCCAGAGCCCGGCGGTAGAAGTCCCGGGCCAAGGCATTGATCTCAAAGGTCGGATCCAGTCGCTCATCGGCACGTGAGTCCGTATCCGGAATGTGCACTCCAACCCGCTCTGCCAGATAGCGTACACTTTCCGGAAAGCTAAGGTTCTCCTTAAGCATGATGAACCTAAAGACATTGCCTCCGGTACTACACCCGAAACAATAGAACATCTGGCGCTCGGAGGTAACCGTAAACGAGGGTGTCTTTTCCTGGTGAAAAGGACACAGCCCAATGTAGTTGCGCCCTTTGTGCTCCAGCCGGACATAATCGGTGATTACCTCAACGATATCGGACCGGTTCTGGACGTCATCCACCAGTTCTTCGGGAATTCGCCCGCTCACCACGATCACCCTCAACATCCCGGCCAGCAGCCACTTATTAGAATATTCGCTGCGGCCAACTATTTTCCTGCCCTATGTCGACAATTTTTAAGGGTCTTCAAACACCCGAAAACCTCTGGGTACAAACAGTTTCTGAAAAACGGCAACCGCGTAACGGTCTGTCATGCCAGCAATATAGTCACATACGGTCTGGTGTACCCCAAAGTCGTCCATCCGTTTCAAGTATTCGGGCGGCAGAATCCGCACGTTTTCAACGTGGTAGCGGTATAGGCTCTGCACCACGTGCCTGGCTTTTGATTCCTCACGCTTCGCCTCGGAAGCCAGGTACACCTTTTCGAACATGAAGTTTCGCAGATTCTCCACCGCCCTGCGCACACGGGCGGTCATTTGAATCCTGGGTTTTCCAAAACTGGCCTTAATAACGTCGGTCACCATAGTATCTATCCGCTGACGATGCTCCTGACCCAGGACGCTGAGGCATTCCTGCGGCAACTGGCCCAGAGTCAACACGCCGCCCCGAATGGCGTCATCAATATCGTGGTTAATATAGGCGATGCGGTCTGCAAGAGCTACGACCTGTCCCTCGAGCGTCTCCGGCAAGTCCAGGCCGGTATGCTTCCGAATGCCATCCCGTACTTCCCAGGTGAGGTTCAGACCCCCCTCTTCCCCCTCCAGGACTTCGACCACGCGCAGACTCTGCTCATTGTGTTCGAAGCCACCCGGGTGAACCTCGGCCAGAGCCTGCTCCCCGGTATGGCCAAATGGTGTATGGCCAAGATCGTGTCCCAGAGCAATGGCCTCGGTCAGGTCCTCGTTCAGACGTAAGGCCCGGGACACGGTACGGGCGATCTGGGCCACTTCCAAAGTATGAGTCAGGCGGGTCCGATAATGATCCCCCTCCGGAATGATAAATACCTGGGTCTTGTGTTTTAACCTGCGAAAGGCCTTAGAGTGAATGATCCGGTCACGGTCCCGCTGAAAGGCAGTCCGCACCGCACACGCAGGCTCCGGACTCACCCGCCCCCGGCTGTCTCGGCTGCGGCAGGCCTTCGGGGACAGATTTCGGGCTTCGAGTTCTTCCGTCCAGCCACGGAGACTGGATGCATCCATCTAAACCGCCCCCTGACGATAAAAATCCCGGGCCTCGGCCCGGGAGAGAATCCCCACCGCTCACCTGCTGAGGGCTCTAATCTCTCGCGTCGCGTATGCCACCTGGTACACACGTCGGGCCAGTATCTGCACCCGCTGCGCCACCTCGGGGTCGCTGTCTACCGGAGCCTTGGCACAAGCGCCGGAGTGACCGGCGTCATCACCCATATAGCCGTCACCGACCACAGTCATGCCCTGAACCAGCATCATTTCCTGTAGGGCCCGCGTGGTTGACTCTTGACCGCCAAACCGGGAACCGCCGCTGACCACAGATCCTCCCACCACGTTCAGGAGGGCTAGATCTTTACGCAGCCTACGGGTTTTATCCCAGAAGGATTTCAGTTGACCGGACACCGTGCCGAAATATACAGGGCTGCCGAGGATCATTCCGTCGGCCTGACGTAATACTTCTAACATTTCACCGACCAAGGTGCCCTCGTAACAAGTACCTTTGCAGGGTGTGGAACAATGTACACAATACACTTGTTTCAACCCGGCCATGGCCTCTGAAACCTGCAGGAACTCCGTTCTGGCTCCCTGCCGTTCAGCTTCAGCCAACGCGATGCGCAAAAGCTGCGCAGTGTTGCCGTTTTTATGGGGACTACCGTTTAGACCCAGGATCAACATACCTATTCCCTCACTTACGAGAAGTGCTTTAAACCTACTAAATATATACCGAAATGCACTATCCACCCTTTGCACCAACCCTGCGAAGCTTACGGTGTCACCCTTTACACCGACCCATAGCACCCGCGCCGGTCTGCCAAAGGATCCACATCCATGCAGACCAAGCCCAAAGGACGGCAATCCCTTCAGGTTTAACCTTACGGCACCGACCACATCGGGCACCAGGTCCACTTCAACATCTCCTAAGAACTTCACCGTCAGGTGCAGGTTTTCCTGCTCCACCCATTTCGCGTGCACTCTGAATTCTTTAAGTTCGTCCTGGAAGGCGGCGACCGACGCCTTCACGCCGACCGTAAGGTTAACGGCCCAGAATAGACGCAGCATATGCTCCTCCCTTTGAATAATAAAGGGTGACCACTCCGGGCCACCCCCACAAACACCTTCGAACAGTCAGCCTATTGTTCAAGACGGTAGCGCTCGCCCTTGAAGAAGACTTCCAGCACCTTCCCGGATGTCTCCTCCACCGCCTTGTTGGTCACATCGATTATCGAACACCCCAGCCGTTGGTAAATTTCCTTGGCGTACTCCAGTTCTCGAAGGATCCGTTCGTTGTTGGCATAGTCAGCGTTCGGAGGCAGGCCTAACGCTCTGAGCCGTTCCTGTCGAATTCCGGCTAGCTGCCCCGGTTGAATGGTCAAACCGATCAGTTTATGCGGTGCCAGTTGAAACAGTTCATCCGGTGCCTTTACCTCGGGCACAAGTGGGATGTTAGCGGCCTTAATCTGCTTATGCGCCAGGTACATGCATAGTGGGGTCTTTCCGGTGCGCGAAACGCCCATTACCACCATATCCGCTTGCATAATCCCCCGTGGATCCTTGCCGTCGTCATACTTAACGGCAAACTCAATGGCTTCCACTCGCTGAAAGTACTCACGGTCAACCTTACGCATTAGACCCGGTTCAAGGCGCGGCGCCTGGCCGCTGATACCCGTAAGCGCAGAGATTACCGGTGAGATGATGTCCACGGTGGTGATCCCGTGGCGGGACGCTTCCCGGAGCAAGGTCTCCCGAAGCTCAGCAAGGACAATGGTGAATAGGATTACGCTCGGAGAGTGGCTGGCTTCCTCGACCACTTCCCTAATCTCTTCAGCATGGTTCACATAGGGGACGCGTCGAATATCCACGTGCCCTGAGTTAAACTGACTGGCTGCCGCCCGTGCTACCAACTCAGCAGTTTCACCGATAGAATCGGATACGATGTATACAACCGGGCGAATGTCGTCGATCTTACCGTTTATCGTACTCCACCCCTTTACAACCCTTCCCCTAGTTCCACAAACAGGCGGGTCACGTTACTCTTGCTGACGCGGCCGACAACCTCAAATCCCTCGCTGCCGTCATCCATCCGCACCCGACGGACAACCGGCAAGGCATCAATTTCGTGGGTCGCCATCTTTTTGGCCGCCTCCCAGAGGGTCTCCTCCGGTTCCACCGTTACCACGTTAGGCATCCTGGTCATAACCACACCCACCGGAATCGAATTCAGATCCTTTCCACCAAGCGCTGACTTTAGCAGGTCTTTACGCGAGACAACACCTTGGAGAAGGTTGCTGTTCGACACTACAAATAAGGTACCGCAGTCCTCCAGGAACATATTCACGATCGCATTGTGGGCCGAGCAGTCGTCCTTTACCACCACCGGCAATGACTTGATCTCGCCGATCAGCACCCTTTTGATCTTTTGAGCCACCAGCCGGTTGGGGGTCTTGCCGCTGAAGAAATAGCCAACCCGCGGACGGGCATCCAGAAGTCCAGCCATGGTTAAAATGGCCAGATCCGGCCTGAGCGTGGCCCGTGTCAGCGAGAGCCGCTCCGCGATCTGTTCACTGGTAATCGGGCCGTTTCCTTTGACGATGCTCATGATTTCTTCTTGACGCTTGGTCAGTTCCAAATAACCATCACTCCTCCGGAGTAATCTGTCATACTAATTACCCCGTCAAGGCAAATTTCCAGGATCATTTATATCACATTGTAAGTCATTTTCCGATACTATTTCAAGCACTAAGACCTTATTTTAATCCTATACGACCAATTTGGAGATATCGGCCACTTTTTGCACCTGCTCCGCCACACTATTGAGCAGAGCCAGCCTGTTTTCACGGACGTCCTGATCCTCAACCATCACCAGTACGGCGTCGAAGAACACATCGACCGGGGCCCGCAGTTCGGCCAGAGCGTCTAAGGCATCCGGATAATGACGGCCTTTCAAGGCCGCCTGAACCTTCTCCTGTACTCTCCGGCTCTCCGTGTAGAGTGCTCCCTCAGCCTGATCCATAAACCGCTCAGGCCACACGAGCGCGGACGGGTCGGCGTTCTTAGCCAGATTGTAGGCCCGGGTAAAGGCTGTGTAAATGTCCGGAAAAGCCTCCCGCTCACGGAAGGCGGCAACCGCAGAGGCCCGCTCCCAGAGGTCGCGCACATCACCGAAGGGCAGAGCCAGCACTGCGTCCACAACGTCATAGCGCAGGCCCCGCTCCTGGAACACTCCCCGGAGACGCTGGCGGAAAAACTCATTTAGACCGTCGATGACCTCGCCAAGGCCGACCTTGAGTCTGGCACCGTAAAGGGCGTGCGCCTTGGCGAAGAGTTCGCTGAGGTTAAGATACAGCGGTGAGTCTAGACTGATTAGGCAAATAGCCAGGGCCTGGCGCCGAAGTGCATAGGGATCGGCCGATCCGGTCGGATGGTTGCCAAGACCAAATGCGCCCACCAGGTTGTCAATCCGGTCGGCGATCGCCAGAATGCGCCCCGGAATGGTGCTCGGCATTACGTCGCCGGCCCCCCGCGGCAGGTAGTGTTCCAGGATAGCCTCCGCCACCTCCGGTTCTTCACCGGAGCGCAGCGCGTACTCACGACCCATCACTCCCTGTAGCTCTGGAAATTCGTACACCATGTCGGTTACCAGATCGGCCTTGGAGAGCGTTCCGGCCCTGTTCACCCGCCGCCGGGCCTCGTCCGAAGCATCAAGCATCCCGCTGATGACCGCACCCAGAGCTACAATCCGTTCTACCTTCTCGTGCACACTGCCGAGTTCTTCACGAAAGACAATCTTCTTCAAATCCTCCACCCGATCGGAAAGCGGTGATTCCAGGTCTTCCCGGAAGAAGAAGGCCGCGTCCGATAGTCTGGCCCGCAGCACCTTCTCATTTCCGGCGCGCACGGTATCAAGGTGTTCGGTGGTACCGTTGCGTACGGCTACGAACCGGGCAATGAGGCTCCCGTCCTTCCCCCGTACCGGGAAGTAGCGCTGGTGCTCCCGCATTGGGGTTACGAGCACCGGTTCGGGCAACGCCAGGTAGTCTTCAGGAAAACGACCACAGAAGGCAGTCGGGTATTCAAGAATGTTAACGACCTCTTGCAGGAGGTCCGGGTTCTCCTCCACCCTGCCCCCTTCCGCCGTGGCAGCATCCTGCACCTGAGTCCAAATCACTTCCCGCCGCCGAACGGGATCGACCATCACATAATTCCGCTCCAGCACTTCTGCGTAGTCTCCGGCCACGGACAGTTCGATCATCCCGCTACTCAGGAAACGGTGTCCGTAGGTGAACCGGTCGGATGACACTCCGGCAATTTCGAATCGGATCACCTCTTCCCCGTACAGGGCGGTAAGCCACCGGATCGGCCGTGCAAACTTAAAGTCATAGTAGCCCCAACGCATGGGCTTAGGGAAGGACATTCCACCGATGAGCTGCGGACAAATCTCACCGAGGACGGCCATTGCCGCCAATCCTTTATCCTGCTTTACGGCAAAGACGTACTCCACCTGGCCGATCAACCGCGTCACCAGATCCGCAGGATCAACGCCCTGACCTCGGGCAAAACCGGCACCGGCTTTGGTCGGTGATCCCTCGATATCAAAGGCTGCCTTACGCGGTGGTCCCTTCACCTCAACCGTCAGGGGTTCCTGAGCCGCAACCAGCCCCTTTACCAACACCGTCAGTCTCCGAGGCGTACCAAGGGTCTTGATGGCGTCGAAGGTCAGCCGCTTCTCATCCAGAAGGCGGGTGCATTTAGACTCCAGTTCATTGAGGGCCGGAGTAAGGAATCGGGCCGGCATTTCTTCGATCCCGATCTCCAGCAGAAAATCGGACTTCATTTAGGCACCCTCCTTTAGCAGCGGATGGCCCAGCTCTTCCCGTTGCGCCACATAGGCCTGGGCACAACTTCGCGCCAGAGCGCGGACACGCAGGATATACCCGGTGCGCTCGGTTACGCTGATCGCGCCCCTGGCATCCAGGAGGTTAAAGGTATGGGAGCATTTAAGAACGTAGTCGTAGGCCGGGAGGACCAGCTTCTTCTCGACAATCCGCTGGGCCTCTTTCTCGTAGGCATCGAAGAGATCGAGCAGCATATTAACGTCCGCACTTTCAAAGTTATAATGACAATGTTCCACCTCTCCCCGGTGGTGCACATCCCCGTAGGTGATGTTCTTCACCCAAGTAATATCAAAGACGCTGTCACGACCCTGGAGGTACAGTGCGAGGCGCTCAAGCCCATAGGTAATCTCCACTGAGACCGGTTTTAGATCAAATCCGCCGCACTGTTGAAAGTAGGTAAACTGAGTAATCTCCATCCCGTCCAGCCAGACCTCCCAACCGAGGCCCCAGGCACCGAGCGTGGGTGACTCCCAGTTGTCTTCAACG
Source organism: Desulforudis sp. (assembly GCA_019084485.1). GTDB lineage: Bacteria > Bacillota > Desulfotomaculia > Desulfotomaculales > Desulforudaceae > SURF-60. The sequence goes on from JAHRFU010000104.1 coordinate 30,401, forward strand.
AACCGGATGTCGTGTTCCAGCGGATCAATCCCGATCGCCTTCAGGCTTTCTAGATATAGATCGATGATGTCGTCCGGGGAAGGCTTCATAATCACCTGGTATTGATAGTAATGCTGCAACCGATTCGGGTTTTCACCATAACGACCGTCCGTCGGCCGCCGAGAGGGCTCAACATAACCAACATTCCAGGGCTCCGGACCCAGTACACGCAGGAAGGTGGCCGGGTTCATGGTACCGGCACCCTTTTCAATGTCGTACGGCTGGGCGATGATACAACCCTGTTCACTCCAAAACCGGTTCAAAGTGAGGATCAGTTCTTGGAAGTTCAAAGCTCGGGTCAAAGCTCGGGTCACCTCTTTCGCGGGAATAAAGATGAAAACCCCCCGCCCGGTATCGTTCCGAGAGAAAACGGGAGGTTTTAGTCAAAATTGATGTATATTAAGTAACAAATTTTAGCCATAAAGTCAAGCTTTTGGGTAAGACGTCGTGATCTCAGCCAAGAAAGACAGAGATTTGGGCTGCTTTTCCAGGTGTACGCCGATGGTGCTCCTGAGGATTCGCGTAATGTCCCGGATGGTGTCCGAATCCGGCTTTAGGTTCGAAAGACGGTCAAGAGGCCAGGACCGTAGCGTTTCCAGCGTTCTGATACTCCCCAGCGAAACACTCAGGGCACCGGACTCCCCGTCTCGACAGGATGCACACAGAATCCCTCCCTGAAGAGGACTGAAAGACAATCCGGGCTGATCTGCGGTTGCTCCGCATCCCTGGCAGGTTTCCAGCACGGGGCCAAACCCGGATACATCCAGCAACCTGATCTCGAAGGCTGGCAACAGCAACGGATGGTCCCCCGTCCCACCCAACCGGGCCAGGATTTCAAGCAATAAGGCATACAACTCGATGTTCGGCTGGCCCTCAGCCGCAAATCCTTCAACCAGTTCACAGGTGTAGGTAGCCCGGGTCAGCGATATTAAGTCAGTGTGCAGATGGCCATGGTAGTCCAAGCCGTCCGCCTGACGGACCGAGTCGATCTCTCGGCCTGCGGCAACCATAAATCGGGCACGGCAGAATGGCTGAACCGCCCCGCGCTTTTGACTGCCCGGTTTAGCCACTCCGTGGGCCCACAACCGAAGCAGACCCCGGTCACGGCTGAAACAAACCAGCACCTTGTCCGCTTCCCGAACCACGTAGGTGCGCAGTACCACGCCTTCGGTCCGGTACAGCTTCATGGGGCGAACGCTTCCCTTCAGGCTCGGTTTAGATTAGAATTACACGAGGAGGAGGTCGGCTCAAATGCGTATCGTAGTAGCCATCACCGGTGCTTCAGGTGCCTTGTACGGTATCGAAACGGTCCGTCAGCTTACGGCCCATGGAGTCGAAACGCACCTGGTGATCAGTAATGCCGCCCGCTATATTATCGTCCAGGAAACCGGTCAATCCCCGGACGACCTTTCTGCTATAGCCTCGTTTACCTATGGTGAGGATGACTTCGCCGCACCGATAGCCAGCGGCTCTTTCCGCCACGACGGGATGGTCATTACCCCCTGCAGCATGAAAACCCTGGCGGCCGTAGCTACCGGCTACGCTTCCAATCTGATTCAAAGGGCGGCCGATGTCTCGATCAAGGAGGGGCGAAAGCTTGTCCTCCTGCCCCGAGAGTCTCCGTTCAGCGCCATCCACTTGGAAAACATGCTCAAACTCGCCCGTCTCGGAATTGTGATAATGCCCCCGGTACCCGCCTTTTACACCCAGCCCGAGACCATCGCCGATATCGTCAGGTTCACGGTGGGGCGCATCCTAGATCAGTTTGGCGTTCCCCACAACCTCATCCGCCGGTGGGGTGAGCCGCCGGTCAGCGAAGATAATTGAGCAGCAACACGGAGGCTACGCTGAAATAAATCAGCATGCTGGTAACGTCCATCAGCGTAGTGATGAATGGTCCGGACGCCAGTGCCGGGTCAATGCCAATGCGGTTAATGATTAGTGGACACAGACTTCCTAAGGCCGTGGCCAGGATCATGCTGCAAGCCAGAGAAAGGCCGACCACAACCCCCAAGGTGGCTGAGCCCTGCCAGACAAAGGCAATTAGGGCTAGGACGGAGCCGCACACCACTCCGACAATCAGACCGACACGCATCTCCCTGAGCATTACCATCACAGCCTGATGCGAGGCTACCTCTCCCGTGGCCAGACCGCGCACGACCACAGCCAGGGTCTGCGTCGCCACATTGCCCGGGCCGCCGGCCATCACCGGGAGAAAGAAAGCAAGTGCCACCACAGATTCCAGTGTCCCTTCAAAGAACTGGATCACACTGCCCGCCAAAAGCGCCCCGAAAAGAAGGGCGATCAGCCAAGGCAGGCGTAAAACCGCCCTCTGAATGTCATTCATCTCCAGATACTGCCCTTCCCGGTGGACGTTCGCGAGGCTCAGGAAGTCCTCGGTGGCTTCCGCCTCGATAACATCCAGGACGTCGTCAACGGTTACGATGCCGAGCAGCACCCCGATGTCATCAACAACCGGGATCACCAGGAAGTTGTACTTCTGGACGACACGGGCAACTTCTTCCTGGTCAGTGTGTACATTCACACTGATCACGGTGGTGCGCATCACTTCTCTAATGCGGGTCCCGGGTGGGGCAGTGATCAGCTCACGAAGCGAAATCACACCGACCAGCTGTTCCTGATCATTGACTACGTACACGTAGTACACGGTCTCAGCCTGACGAGCGGTACGCCGCAAGACCTCGATCGCCTCTTCGATGGTGATTTCCTTATTAATGGCCACGAATTCAGTGGCCATGATGCCGCCAGCGGTGTCCTCGCCGTATTCCAGCAGCTCCTGGACGTCTTCGGCGTCACTCCGGGACATCAAACTGAGATAGTGTTCTTGCTTATCATCCGGCAGATCGCCGATCAAGTCCGCGGCATCGTCCGTGGACATCTCGCGAAAAATCTGGGCCAAATGCTGCTTGCCCAGACCTTTGATTAATGGCGCGATTTGCTCGCGTTCAAGCTCGAAAAGGACCTGAGCGGCCTTAGCGTTATCGATGATACGGAAAATAGTAAGCTGCTGGTCTAGGTCAAAGGCGACCAGTGCTTCGGCCAGGTCGGCGTAGTGAACGTCAGCCAGATACCCGGCCAGTTGCTCCAGAGCGTCTCCAGCGAGAAAACCACTAATGGTCTCCTGCACTTCGTACACTGCAGCCATGGAGATCCACCCCCCAAAGGTTAGGCGGGCTCTACCCGGGGTAGGCCCTGCCTGCCGGTACTCGGCGGTTGCTCAAACCGTGTTGAGTCAATATCCACGTAGGCCCACCCCCTATAAAAGAGTAGAAAGCCACCTTTGGCACGGGGCTTTGTAAGAATGGATGTAAACCAAAACCAATTTATCAGTTAATCCAGCCAATGTCAACGACAAGAAATTACTTTCCACTGCCCGCGTTTCTTCTGTGTCGCGCCTTTTCCGGGTCTGTAATTCCCAGACGCAACGCTTTCTTACGCACCGCTTCGCGCAGAGCCAACTGATCGTTAGACAGGTCACCGTTTTGAACCCGCTCCAACAGGATGCTCAACATCTGCTTCACCTGCGGCCCACGACCAACCAGTGACGCCACCTCCCCGCCACTGATGGCCAGGTCTTCAGCGTAGAAGGGCACTTTTATCAGGCAGTGCTGAACCATGTTCTCCAGGATTACGTTTTCATGGATTATCTGATCCGGATCAACTTTCCCCCCGCGCAGATCGGCGGCGCGTAGGATCAAGCTTTGCCTGGTAGCCTCCGCCAGCTCCTTGCGGCCCGAAATTCCACCGGATAACCTTTTCAGCCATTTCACCACGGATTCCTCAACAGGCTTGGGATAGTCCATGTGCTCTCGCACTAACCAGGCCACTCGACCCGCAAAAGCCGGCGGCATGCGCAGGCGGTTCATGATCGTGAGGGCGATATCAGCCCCTACCCCTGCGTGTCCGTAGTCAGCCGGAAAGTCATGTTTGTTGAGGCGCCTCACACCGGGCAGGCCTTTCGCCACATCATGCAGCAATGCTGCCCAGCGAAATAATGGCTCCGGAGTAACATTCTCGACCACGCTCAGGGTGTGGTCCCATACGTCAAGACTATGGTATTTTGGATTTTGCTCCACACCGACCAGCCGGTCTAGTTCCGGCAGTACGGGGATTATCTCTTCGCTTCCACAGCTGCGACAGCGGCAGGCCGTGTTGAAAAGCCCGGTTTCCTGCATCAGGCGCAGTCCCTTCACCGCCTGCGGAGCCAGCAGTATCTTCTCAATTTCATCCCGCACCCGTTCCACAGACAAGCCTGCCACTCGCGGTAGGGCATAGACAATGGCCTCCCGGGTATCATCTTCGATGGTGAACCCGTATTCGGCCACAAAGCGGCACGCCCTGAATATGCGCAGGGCATCCTCCTCAAAGCGTTCCTCAGGGTCACCGACCGCACGCAGTACCTTCTCCTCGAGCGCCTTCCTGCCGCCAAAGGGGTCAAAAATCTCTCCCTTAAGATTCATGGCCATGGCGTTAACCGTAAAGTCACGGCGTGCGAGATCGTCCTCAAGAGCCCAGACAAACTCCACCTTCTCGGGACGGTGGGCGTCCTTTCCGTAAATCTCCGTCCGATAGGTGGCGATTTCGATTTCCTCGCCATCAAGAATCCACGCCATTACCCCAAAAGCCGCACCCTTACGGTAGGCCTTAATCCGATTCTCCGCGGCAAGAGTCATCACCGCTCGCGGGCAGGCGTCGGTACAGATGTCGTACTCTTTAGGCACACGTCCGAACACCATGTCCCGTACGGCACCGCCTACTACCGATACCTCGTAACCGGCATCAGAAATAATTTGCATCACCTTGCGTACACTGGGGGTGAATAGAGGCATTAACTACGTCCTTTCGCGCCCATCCCGGATACTTAGTCCATGTTAACCCCAACCATTTCTCTTCTACACCGCGGCAACCACTCCTGCTTCAAAAACAGGAGACAACAAATATCCCCCACCCATTTCAGTCTTTGCCCTTGATCACAGCTAAAGGCCGGAGGCGGGCTACCAGGCGGGTCATGTTAATGGCTGCGAGGGTGTCCACAACCTCATCGATATCTTTGTAGGCCTGAGGTGCCTCGTCCACGATGTCCTTATAGCTGCGTGTGTTGTAGAGCACTTTTCCCATCGACCGCTCAAAATCATCTCGAGTAATCGTCTTTGCGGCTGCAGTACGGGACAAGGTGCGTCCGGCTCCATGGTTTACAGAATAGAAAGATGCGGCCGTATCTTGAGTGCCGACCAGCACATAGGAGGCAGTCCCCATGCTACCGGGAATCAGTACCGGATGACCCGTGTCACGGTACACCGTGGGATTATCACCGTGCCCGGGGGGAAGCGCCCGGGTGGCCCCTTTTCGGTGCACCAGCACTCTCCGCCCGTGGTGGGTTTCCCATTTCGCAATGTTGTGAGCCACATCATAAACCAAGCGCATCCCGAGCTTCTCAGGCGTTCCTAAGACCTTAATCAGGGCACCCACCGTCTCGTGCGTGATCATCTGGCGGTTCGCAAAGGCGAAGTTTACAGCGCAGGCCATCGCCTGATAGTAAGCGATCCCTTCCGGGGAATCAGCCGGAGCACAGGCCAGACCCTTACTGGGTAACTCAATGCCGTATTTCTTAGCTGCCGATAGCAGGCTCTTACTATAGTCCGTACATATCTGATGCCCGAAACCCCGGCTCCCAGTGTGAATCATCACCGTGAACTGGCCCGGGAAGAGACCGAACTTGGCGCCCAGCTCGACGTCGAATATTTCGGTGACTTCCTGGAACTCGATAAAGTGATTACCCCCGCCAAGCGTACCGAGTTGAACCGCACCGCGTTTGGCTGCGGCAGGGCTGATCGCATTCAAATTCGCTCCGGCCAGACAACCGTTTTCCTCAATGCAGTCCAGGTCCCGGCTGGTGGCGTAGCCCCCTTCAATCAGCGCTCGTACCCCCTCATGCACTACCCGTTCGAACAATCGAGCGGTAAGGTTCGCCTGCCTGCCCTTCTTCCCTACTCCGCTTGGGACACAATCCTCCACGCGCTCCATTAGCTTACGCAGCACTGGTACTGTAAGTTCACCGGCCGCTAATTCAGTGCGAATGAGCCGGACCCCACAGTTGATATCCATACCGACAGCACCCGCTGAGATAACGCCACCTGGAGTCACGGCCATTACTCCCCCGATCGGCAGGCCGAACCCCTCATGGATATCCGGCATTCCCACCACGGGGTCGACTACGCCCGGGAGAGCAGCAGCATCGGCTAGCTGGGCCAGAGACTTGTCTTCCTGAAGCAGTCGTTTCAAGTTCGGATTTACGTAGACCATTCCGGATACCCGCATTTTCCCGCGACGCGGCAGGCGGTAGCGGTTCATCCCTGCTCTAACCAGTTCCACAATCTTGCTCCTCCAGCCAGCGCTTAGCACTCTCTCAACCCGATGTAATGTTTATCGTTTATGCACCGGTAAGGCTTGTCACTAGGCAATCCGTTAAGTAAGTGTCGTGACCCCATTTCTTATCAGCCTGAGTGTTATGTTCATGGTTTATGCGTAGGCAGAGATTGTCAATAGGGAAGGTTCTCTATCCGGGAACCTGGCTCTGTTCAGGCTCGGCGGAAGCTTTCAGAATCGGCTTCAGCAACACCGCCAGCGCCGCCAGCCCCAGTACTCCGCATACGGCGAAGGCGGCGGAAGCTCCGAGCCATTTGGCGGCGGCCCCAGCCATCAGATTACCGAAGGGGGCCATCCCCATAAACACCAGCGAATAGACACTCATGACCCGACCCCGAAGCTCGTCGGGGACAACCAGTTGGACGGTGGTGTTGACCGTACCGGCAAAAGCCAGCATCGACCACCCGGACAACACCATAATCGGTAGAGCAAGCCAGAAGACGCTAATCGGGGCCAGGAACACCTGCGTCAGACTCACTCCGATGACACCGCCGATCAGCAGTGAGCGCTTGGGCCCGAGATGGCTGAAGTAGGCTAGAAACAGGGAACCGATCATTGCACCTAGGCCGTGGGCGGCCAGTAGAAAGCCGAAACCTTCCGCACCCTGTTTCAGCACATCCCTGGCGTAAACTGGTACTAGCACGTTGAAATTGAAGGCGAACAGACTCACCAGGGCTAGAAGCAGCATTGGGTAGAGAACCGTCGGGGTGCGCCGGATGTACCTTAATCCCTCGCCGATCTCTGCGAACACCCGTCTGCTTTGATGGGTGGCGAAGGCCCGATCTTCAATGCGCAGGGTCAGCAACCCGAGCAGTACCGCCAAAAAGCTGATTCCGTTCAGGAAGAAGCACAGCGGCAGGCTGATATAGGCGATCAGCACTCCCGCGATCGCAGGCCCCACCACCCGCGCCCCGTTAAAGACCGAAGCGTGCAGGGCGATGGCATTCATCAAATCTTTCTTGCCGGTCAGTTCCACCAGGAAGGCCTGGCGGGCGGGAATGTCCAGTGAATTGGTCAAACCAACCACCAGCGCCAACCCGAAGATGTGCCAGAACTCCACGATTTGCAGATAGCTTAGGGTACCAAGGGCAAAGGCCACCAGCATCATTACCGTCTGACAAGCAATGATCAGCTTACGCTTGGGCACATGGTCGGCGACCACTCCGCCGAGCAGGGAGAACAATAAGATGGGCGCGAACTGTGCCGCACCCACCACACCAAGCAGAAACGGGGAATTTGTTAACTCCAGAACCAACCAGGCCATCGCCACGGATTGCATCCAGGTACCGACTACCGAAACGGTCTGACCAAGCCAGTACCGGCGGAAGTTGGTGTGTTGCAGGGCGGCCCAAGGTTTGGCTCTGGACGCCGAAGGGGTTTTACGCTGCAGGTCTTCGGCCGCAGACGGTTGTACCGGCATTTCCAGAACTCCTCAAGGAAATTGACTAGCTACAGGCGTGATCGTAACAAACTTTCGGTGTTTCGGTCAATTCCCTTGTTGTTGGATATAGATCCGGGGCACACGGACGCTCAGCGCACAGGTGATTTCGTAGTTGATGGTACCAATCTTCCCGGCTGCGTCCTCAACCGGTAAATGCACACCGTCCTGTACTCCGTAGAGGACGACCTCATCGCCGATGGCGACACCATCAATGCGCGTGACGTCCACGATGATCTGATCCATGCACACGGTACCCACTACCGGGGCTCGCACCCCGTGCACGAGAACCTCGCCCTTATTCGACAGTAGTCGCGTGTAACCGTCCCCGTAGCCGGCCGGAACCGTGGCCAGAACCCGGGTATCCTCGGTGGTATAGGTACATCCGTAGCTGATACCTGTTCCCGCGGGAACCTTCTTCACCATACTCACCTGGGCCTTAAGGCTGAGCGCCGGCCGCAGTTGAACGTTCTTGTGATCAACCTGGTCGGACGGGTAAAGGCCGTATAGCATGAGGCCTGGGCGCACCAAGTTCATGTGACTCTCCGGGATGTCGATTACGGCCGCGCTGTTGGCCGCGTGCAGCACCGGAATGTCTAACCCGTCCTGCCCCAGCGTGCATGTCAGCTCAAAGAATTGGAGCAGTTGTTGGTTGGCATGACGCTTGTCCTTCTCATCGGCTTTCGCAAAGTGGGTGAACAGGCCCTCGATCACCAGGTGAGGTAGAAGGGCAATCTGCAGAATCTCTTTGTAGATTTCATCGTTGACCTGTAGCCCAAGCCGGTGCATACCGGTGTCTATTTTAAGATGAACCCGGGCTGATATCCCAGCCTTTCCGGCTTCCACCGAAAAAAGTCGGGCTAATTCGTAGTTATAAAGGGTAACTGTAAGTTCATTCTCGAGGACTTGACGGTAGGCTGCGGGGGGCGTGTAACCAAGCAGTATAATCGGCGCTTCGATACCGGCCCGACGAAGTTCAACGCCCTCCTCCGGTCGGGCTACCCCCAGGCGATCCGCTCCGTTATTGAGGAAAATCCGTGCGGCATCCACCAAGCCGTGCCCGTAAGCGTTGGCCTTGACTACAGCCATGATTTCGGTACCGCGCCCAACCAGCCGAGAGACCTCGTGCAAATTGTGGATAAGAGCTGAAGCATCGACCTCGGCCCACACCGAATGCTCACCCATTATTGGGTAGTCACCTTCTCTCCACTTCTTTGAGGGCAGCAGGTATGCTCTCTATAATCGCACCCGCGGTCAAGCTCATCTGACCGGTATTCTCCGCCGCCAGATCTCCGGCCAGACCATGCACAAAGGCGGCAGCAGCCATGGCCTTTGTCGGAGCACAGCCCTGAGCTAGAAGGGCCGACACCAGCCCGGTCAGGACGTCTCCGGAACCGGCTGTAGCCATTCCCGGATTACCGGTGGGATTGACATATGTCTCCCTCAAGCCGGCGATAACCGTGGGCCGTCCCTTGAGGGCCACGGTACAGCCCCAGTTTACGGCTGCGATCTCTGTTGTTCCGATACGATCACTCACCAGGTTAGCGACGGGCACCCCTAACAATCGGCTCATCTCACCCGGGTGGGGAGTAAGCACAAATGGAATGCCACCATCCAGGGCTGTTCCACCACCCACGCCCAACAAGGCCAGAGCATTTAAAGCGTCGGCATCCAGGATACAGGGAATCCTAACGTCAGACAAGACCAGCCTCACCATTTCCACAGTCTCCGGGTGTACCGAAAGCCCCGGACCCAATGCCATCACCGTGGCCTTTTTCTGAAGGTCAAGGATATGGTCGCGGGCCAGAGGGCTGATCGTGCCGTCCAGTGTCTCCGCCAATCCTGCGGTCATTGCTTCGGGCACAACGCCGGCTGCCACATCCTGCAGGCTCCTCGGTACCGCCAGAGTCACCAACCCAGCCCCGCCCTTCAAGGCTGCCCGGGCCGTTAAGCAGGCGGCACCCACCATTCCGCGTGAGCCCCCGATTACTAGGACGTGACCGAATTGTCCCTTATGAGCACCTGGCAGCCGGGGCTTCAGCCACTCACTAATTTGTTCCGCGGTAATCAAGCGGCGCCTGAGACCGTCGGACACCCCGCGGGGGATGGAGATATCCGCCACATGTACCGTTCCGGCGTAGTCGGTCCCCGGTTCCAGAAGCAGTCCCAGTTTGGGAAAACCGAATGTAACGGTGTGGTCGGCCATAATGGCCGTTCCCCGCACCGTACCGGTGTCCGCGTGCACCCCCGAGGGCAGATCCACGGATACAACCACCCGCTCTGAATCGTTGACTGTTTCGACCAGCTTCTTAAGCCGATCCTGGATCTCACCCCGAAAACCCGTTCCATACAGAGCGTCAATCACCAGATCAGCCTGCATCAATGCCAGGTGAAGCACCTGTAGTGAGTTTCGATCCTGGATGCTATAAACCTTTTGCCCCATCCTCTGCCAAATATCGTAGTTCACACGAGAGTCACCAGCCAGTGACTCTGGGTCGGAAGTCAGCATCAAGCGTACTCGGGCACCGTGGTTAACAAGATGGCGAGCGGTCACAAGACCGTCACCCCCGTTGTTTCCGGTGCCGCACATAACCAGTACAGTCTTGTCTGCTACGGTCCCGAGCAGTTCGTGAACCGTACGATAAACAGCCAGACCGGCGTTTTCCATCAACACGAGTCCGGAAATGCCGTATTCGCTAGTAGTTTTCTGATCAATCTCACGCATTTCTGCTGCCGTAACGAGGTGCAAACGGGTCGCCTCTCTTTCCAATGTGGTCCTTTACAGGCTGCCCAGGGCGACCGCAAAGGCCACAGCATATTCACGTTCGTGGGAAATAGACAGCATGATCTCGGTGATGCCTTGCTTCTCAGCCTCTCGGGCAGCACCACCGGAGAGAACCACCTGCGGGCGACCGGATGAACAGTTCCGGACTTCCACATCCTGCCACCCAAATCCGCTCAAACCGGTTCCGAGCGCCTTAAGCACCGCCTCCTTGGCGGCGAATCTGGCGGCATAACAGGCCCACACCGCTCTTTTTGAACGGCAGTAGTCCCGTTCCTCGGATGTAAACAACCGCAAGAGGATTCTGCCGGTGGTGCGATCCACGGCACGGTGAATCCGAGCCACCGATACCACGTCGGTGCCGATCCCGCGAACCGTACCGGCTTTGCTCTCCACGTCCTAAAACCCCAGAATCCGGCGAAGTTTCTTGGCCTGAGCACGGCTCAGGGGCACCTCACTACGGTCAGTATCGTCCATTACAAGCGTGTAGGTTCCGTTGAAGAAGGGGATAATCTCCTTTACCTTGCGCAGATTAACGAGGCAGCAGCGGTGGGTGCGGTAGAAGACTCCCGGATCAAGCCGAGCCTCCAGTTCCTTTAGAGTGAAGTGTGTTGACAGTACATCAGAGAAGGTCTTTACGAATACGGCATCCTGCTCTGTATAGGCATACACTATTTCTGCCAGGCTGACCAGTACGGTCTTCCCGTTCATGTCAGCCGGGATCCGGTCGATCTTTATTCTGGCCACTTCTTCGTCAAGCTTGCCCTGATTTCTGGTTCCAGTGTCCTGGGTCGCTTTTAGCACTTTGTTGACCGCCATTCGCAGCCGGTTTTCCTCAATCGGCTTAAGAATGTAATCAATGGCGTTGACGTCAAACGCCCTTAAGGCATACTCATCGTATGCGGTGACAAATATGACGTAAGGGGGCTTCTCCATCTCCTGAATTGCGGCACCAAGTTCAAGTCCATTCATTCCCGGCATGGATATGTCCAGAAACAGGATCGAATAACCCAGAGCTTTGATGAGGGCCAGCGCTTCGGACGCATTTGCTGCCTCACCGACGATCTCTATATCCTCAAACTTACCTAGGATGTAACGCAGTTCCTGCCGTGCCGGATACTCGTCATCCACGATCAGGGCTCTAAGCTTCAATGGATACTCCCCCCTGATTGTTCTGGGCCTGATTTGGCATCAGCAACGGCAGCACAAACCGGATTCGCGTACCTTTGTCCTCTGCGCTGTCGAGCTTCAGACCGTGCTCTACCCCAAAGAGGTTCTTCAGTCGCTCGTTAACATTACTCAGTCCCACGCCGCTCCCGGATCCAAATCCCGGTGAGAAAATATGCGGCAGGATATCTCCCGGAATACCGACTCCGTCATCCGCGATTTCTACAGCCATTAGGTCGCCCTGCCGGCTAACCTTAATGCTGACCGTTCCGTTGCCCATCTTGGGCATGATTCCGTGTTTTACAGAATTCTCCACAAGTGGCTGCATGGTTAGCACCGGCACTTCATAGTCCAGCAGACTCTCATCAACGTCCCGCACAATCTGTAGTTTTTCCTGAAAACGCGCTTTCTCCAGGATCAGATAGGCCTCAACACACTCGAGTTCCTCCTCTAGGGTACTGAAGTGGCCAGTGCGCTTAAAGGCGTGGCGGAAGAATGCCGCCAGGCGGATTAACAAACGGCGTGCCGTTTCGGGATCGGTGCGGATGAACATAGTGATAGTGTTAATCGTATTGAACAGAAAATGCGGGTTAATCTGTGCCCGCAGAGCGTCGAGTTCCGCCCGTGTAACCAATTGGGACTGACGCTCCAGAGCCTCCAGTTCCAGCTGCACTCCGAGCAACTGCGCAATGCCGACGGCAAGCTTCACGGTGACAGCGGGCATTGGGCCTTTTTCGGTGCGATAAAGCTTGATGGTGCCGATAACCTCGTCCCGCAGTTTTAACGGTACGATTACGGCGCTGGCCAAGGGACAATTGCAGTCACTGACCGGACATTGGAGGTCGGCCTGTTTCTCAGCAATCTTCATTTCCCCGGTATTGATCACCTGATGGGTCGCTCTGGTAGCAATTTTACGTCCCGGCGGATGGCGTTCACAGCCGGGACCGATAAAGGCCAGTACCCGCTCACGGTCGGTGATCGCTACGGCCGGCACATCACCGATCTTCTGGATCAGTTCGGCCGTCTTGCGGGCGGTCTCCTCGTTTAGCCCCTTACGCATGTATGGTAAGGCCTCGCTGGCAATCTGAAGCGTAGGATCAATCGGTTGGTCATCGAGCTTCACGGTGATCACTTTCCGGCCGGCCTGCTGGGCCGGAAACAAATAATACACAATGATCCCGTTAACCGCACCGATGGCGAGTGCCAGCGGCCAAAGCTGTACATCCCAGATCAGAATCGCGGCCACCATCACCAACTGACCGGCGGCAAACCACAAACGCCGCCGTTCATACCATTTGGGTTTCACGACGCAACTCCTCTCTAGTCAAAGGGAAGAATGGTTACTACTAATATACTACAGATTAGAATGACGGTAAATCAGGCCTCATCACGAGGTATGTTAGACATCCTCGAATGCGCCCCTCCAGCGCGCAGGGAGGTGCAGGGAGACCACCTTGGCCAATTCGCTAATCACAATCCGCTTTCCGAACCCTGTTTCCCACCACCGGTTGGGGTCGAAGGACCGGCTAGGAGCAGCTGAATAGATCAGTCTGGACCGATCCTCTTTAAAGACCGGTTCAAATACCATTTGTACCCGGCGCATGTGGTATGGTGATGAAACCACAACCGCCGATTCAAACCCGTAATCATCCATTAACTGTTTGATAAACAGAGCGTTCTCCTCGGTAGTCTGGGCCTGCGCTTCCTTGATCACAGAGGCTGCTGGCACGCCGAGACCGACTGCATGCCGAAACATCAAGTCTGCAGCGGCCGTTTCCTGGTAGATGGCTCCACCAGAAACAATAACCCTATCCGCCGTTCCGAGGTGAAACAGATCAGCACCGTGCTCCATCCTCTCCCCTCGGTCACCTGAGAGCACCACAATCACATCAACGCGGTCTACTTCCTGGTCAACCAGCAGATACTGGCCAGCCAAAGGCAACAGCAACCAACCCACACCCACGATTACCAGCAAGACAACGCACAACACCGCCAACTGCTTGCCAAGTCGCTGCAGGCGAACAAAGGCCGTTGGGCGACTGTGGTCCTTTAGGTTGCCCTTCTTCCCTTTTTTCGGTTTCCTATTGGAACGAAGTGAATTCAGAGGGTTCATCTCTTTCCTCATACTACGCAGTTTCGACCCTGGCGCTTGGCCTGATAGAGGCGCTCGTCCGCCGCGCTGAGGAGTCGGTCGGCAGCCTTTTCGGGGGATTCTGATGGCAATCGATCGAGCGTAGCAATGCCCATACTGAGAGTAATCTTCAGCCGGTTTCCGTCTACTTCGAGAATACTGTTCGAGACGTGTTCACGGATCCTTTCGGCCGCGTCCCTGGCCTGCACCTGGTTGGTGCCCGGAACCAGGATCACAAATTCATCGCCTCCATAACGGGCCATAATATCATAGGGGCGAAGCATTGTGCTGATCTTGCTAACGACCTGAACCAGAACCTGATCGCCGGTACGATGACCATGTCGGTCATTGATCTGTTTAAAACCATCGACATCAAAAAATATCACCGAAAGCTTGTTGCCGGTTCGTTCCGCTGAGGCGATCTCCTCACCCAGGCGGGAGAACAAGTATTTTCTGCTGTGCACCCGGGTCAACTCGTCGGTGACTACCATATGTTGCAGCTTGTTGTTGGCCTCCTCGAGGGAGGCCTTATGCATCCACTCGGCCTTGGTTTTCCGGTCCAATTTCTCAGCCATCTGGTTGAACGATTCTGACAGCGACTGGAACTCGGTACAGTATCCCCCAGAAACCCGATGGCTGAAATCACCGTTTCCGGTCTTTTCCACCGCCCGGCGTAATATCTCCAGCGGTCGAGAGACCACTCTCTTCGATCGCCTTCTCCAAAAATTGTCCGATTGTAACAGCCCCGATCAGGGCCAAGGTCTCACATTGCACAATCCGGTCTTCTTTAATTTCGTTCGACTCACGGTTTATACTAAAAAGGGCAAATCCGATAATGACCGGAAATAGGACCATTAGAAAAATCAAAGTGATTCGAACTCGCAGCGTAAAGAGCCTCCGGGATCTCAAGCACTTCACCGTCTTTCAACCTTTGGCCAGGACTTATCTAACTCTTAAACCTTGAAGATCAATGTCACCGCTTTCTTGGTTTAAGACCGCCTTAATCCTACGCATCGCGGTGTCCAAAGTGAGCGAGCGGTTCTCGATCTGGATCACTAATCCCGGATATGATAAATCGACACGAACGATGGCCTCACGCTGGATCTGGATCTTGGTCTTGCTCACGGCGCGTTCGTTCCCTACCGTGACCACCGTAACGTCGCTTTTTGACTGAACCAAGCCGCCTGTCCGGTGGCCTCAACTAGGCTGTTTGTCACAGCGGCCAGAACAATATCCGAACGCCGCCCGCTAAGCGTCATCAGTTCGGATTTGGCTGTACGCAAGTCGGTGAGAGCAATTATCAGCGGCCGGATTGTCTCCAGTGAAACCATTTCAATACTGAGAAACACCTTGGCTAAAAAACCACTCGCTCTTTCAAGGCTTTCCGGTAGCCACAGTCCGGCCTTCTTGGTAATGGAAACCATATCGCGCAGTTGGCTGACCCGGGGCCGGATTCCTTTAAACCGGTGGTCAACAAGAACCATTAAGGCCTGCCCTGCCGTTATCGAACGGCCACCGGCAAGGCTACTCTGTACCAGTTGGTTGCAGCTTACCAGAGCAAGCTCATATTCGGTTGTCAACTCGTTAAGCAATAGCTGGTATTTTGCCAGGTGGGCTCCCTTCCCTCCAGCCCTGATCTCACTGGAGAACACATTACCCTTGACGACCACACCCCGCCCGCCTGTTATAACCGCTCCAGACACTGAGCCGGATATTTCGATCTGTCCGTCGGCGTGTACAGCCATCCCTTCAGCCACCGCACCGCGAACCCTAACATCCCCCGAAAAGCCAATGCTACCAGATTTCAAGTTTACGTCAGCATCGTGTTCAAGTACGGGAACGATCTCAAACCGATAGGTATCACCATCCCGGCGAACTATAGGCCTACCGCTCATAGCTGTTCTGACGCTAAGACCATCAGCCGAAACCTCGGTGTTGCTCCCTGCCTGGAACGGGAACTTTTTCGGTTTTGGAGGCGGCACAGTTTCACCGGTTAGTGCCATCCCATCCTGACCTGGTATGCTTTCGCTCTTAATCGCTAGCAGAGTTCCCTGACCTACTGAGGTATAAATTTGGAGATCCTTGAAGTCAACACTGCCATCAGTCCGAACCGCAGGTAGTCCCTTGCCGGCTATCTTAAGCAGGACTTCCACGTACTCATCAACAGGTATACCTGGAGGTGTCCCTTGTGCTGCCAGAAATCGACCGCCCTGCCCCCTACCCAAAAACACGCTGATGCTCTCTTCAATAATGCCATAAATGATGCCTTTTTCCCGCAGGAAGTTAAGCACTTCTTGTACCGTCCATGGCATGGATGTGCTAACCTCCGGGTTGCTTTTCAATTCAATATGCTTTGCAGGAGAATGGTCAATTAGAGAATAGCTGGTTTTAACCTCGGGGGTGACTTCGAGCCAGGCCTGCATTCGATCGCGGCTGATCTCCAGTACTAATCCGCCGGGTTTGGAAACAACCCGTGGAAGCAACATGATTTCGTCCCGGGACGTCAGGGCAGTCGAACCCGCACACTCACGGCCGTTTACCAACAGGATGATTTCGGGCGCAGGGATAACCGTAGCGGGCTCGCCATTTTCAGGTGAGCCTTCTGCATATAGCCGTCCGCCTTTCACCCACACCTGTCCCTGCATTAACGGGTAACCTCCTAACTAGGGATAGGTTTCAACATAAACCCTGCTATTTCCTGTCAGTTAATATTGAATAATCCATTAATCGGACAATATTCCTGTTCCCTTTCCGTGAACAGTTCGTATCCAAAAGTTCGGTCCGGCAGGAGTTTCGCCTATAATGTGGTGACTTAGACTTGCGAGGTGAGTTGTGGTGGTTACGTGCAAACTGTGCGGTGCGTCCGGTTTTCTGCTCCGCGTCGACGGATTGGGTCTGTGCGACGAATGTGAGGGAATATTTGCTATCGAACTTCGCCAGCGTACCCGAACGATTGAAGAGGCGCACCGGGCTCTTTCTTCCCCCGTTGATCCAGAAACCGCCCTGGAGTTATGGGAACTGATTCGGCAAAACGCGCGCGAGTTGCTTGTGTACGAGGAGATGGACCTTCCCATCAAACCGGTCCCTTCGCGATTGCTAAGCGAAGTCTCGGAGGCCGTCGATGCCCTGCACGTGCAGATAGTACGTGAAAGAGTGGAGCGCATTCTAACGCGGGCGGAACAGGCGGACTCCAATCGAGCCAAGTCCAGAGACGCCTGCAAAGCCATCTCCCGGATTGAACCGGCCCGCCAGGAGATCGAAGGCGACAAAAACCCCCTTGATGAACTGGAGTCCAGAGTCAGACAGTTCTGCAACCGTGTTCAGTTCATTCCCTTTCTCGAAGCCTTCCGATAAGGTATACCGTGCCACCATCTGGGACATGATGGTTCATCCGCAGTACCGTGGGTTTGGTCTAGGCTCTAGGATTATGGAGGCAGCGGAAGGTTAGATTACCAAGGAGGATCGGGTCATTCCATAGTCCCTGCTATTCACGGTTGTGTGGAAATCTACCCTTGTACTGGAAAGGAAGTAAGCACCCACTCACCGAATAGTATTGATATACTCTTTCTCAAAGGACGGACGATCAATGTCGGACTCACATGATCCTCGCATCGAGGCCGGCCTGGTTCGGTTTGATGAGCTGTTCGATTATGACGAGCTTACTAAACTGATGGATTCTTTCTTCGCTGCCACCGGAGTCTTCACCGGCATCTTCACCCCTAGGACGGCTGAGATGCTGAATAGCTCAAGTCAGGCACCCCTATGCTCCATGCATCGGCTTTCACGCTCTGCGGGCCGTATATGCGCCCGTGATGTGCAATTACTGGTTGAAGCAGTTGCTCTGTCCGGAGCGTGTCAAACCCGCACCTGCCCGCATGGACTGATCCATTCAGCCTGTCCGTTGATCATTGAGGGTCAGGTCATCGCCGTCCTGCTTGTGGGTCAGGTTCTGTTCACCGACCCGGATATGGTTCGATTTCGACTTCAGGCTGCCGACTTCCAGATTGACGAAGCTGAATACCTTAGGGCTGCCTCTGCGCTGAAAGTGATACCGGAAGATCAATTCCAACAGGTGGTTGATTTCATCAGCCAATGTATCACCCTGCTTGCAAACGACAGCTTGCGCCACGAGCACCACCTCATCCTGGAGAGACAATTATCCGCCGAGCAAGCCCGGTTAGAGGCAATATTCAAGGGTTCCGGCGACGGTATGCGCATCATCGGGAACGACTTCATCATTTTGGATCAAAACCAGCAGATGGATCGTCTGTCGGGGGTGCCTAAGAGCCGGAGTGTCGGCGAGAAATGCTTCCGCTCGTTTCACCATGCCTTTTGCGGCACCGATGACTGCATTATGGGACGAATCCTCTCCGGAGAAGAAAGTATTTCCTTGGAACTTACCAAAAGGCGGCCGGACGGCGGCCATGTGGAAGTCAGCCTTATCGCCACCCCTCTGAGGAATGAATCGGGTGAAATTATCGGTATTATCGAGAGCTACCGTGACATTAGCGATATGAAAACACTGCAGCAAGAGCTTCTGGAACAGAAACTGCACTTTGAGGCTCTGTTTCAGAGTTCGGCTGACGCCATTGCGTCTCTTGACCGGCAGCACCGGGTCATAGATATAAACCCCCAATTCACAAAACTGTTCGGGTACACCTTGGATGAACTGAAGGGACGAAACATCGACGACTTTATAATACCCGAAGTTTGTGTGGATGAAGGTCGGGATCTGACCCGCAGGGTCTTGCTCGGTCAGTCGGTGGAGAGGGAAGCGCCCCGTCTCACCAAAGATGGCAGTACCATCCTGGTATCAATCAGAGGCGGTCCCCTCCAGGTAAACGATGAAGTAGTCGGTGTGTACACGCTGTACACGGATATCACTGAGCGCAAACGGGCAGAGTATCGCCTGCAATACTTATCCACCTTTGATGCCCTCACGGAGTTGTACAACCGGGCCCACTTTGAAGCGGAAATGACCAAACTGGATCTGATCCGCAGCGGACCGGTTACGATCATTACATGCGACATTGACGGACTGAAGATTGTCAACGACACCTGGGGACACGAAGCCGGCGACCAATTCTTGAAGGAAGCAGCAGAGGTGCTCAGGCGCTCCTTCCGCACCTCCGATCAAGTAGCTCGAGTCGGTGGGGATGAGTTTGGGGTGATTTTGAAGGATACAAACCGCCAGGCTGCGGAAAAGGTCTTCGAGCGCATCAGGGAGGAAATCGCCGTATTTAACCAGGCTACTCCCAAG
>JAHRFU010000100.1 GCA_019084485.1 Desulforudis sp.
CCAAAGGGCCCCGGGCAGGGGCAGGACGACCAGACAAAACCGTCCCAGAGCAATATCTGGGACTGGAAAGCTGGATTAATCTTTCAATTAGCGCGGAGATAAGGCTAAAAACCAACGCCGGTAATTACGCAGCGCTCTCTTATTGGAAAAGCTTGCAGCCTTTTATCCTGAGCACATTAAAAAAGAGGACAAGCACTTTTTCTTTCCGGTTATGGAGTACTTCAGCCGGGAGGAGATGGATCGCATGCTTGAAGATTTTTACAAATTCGACCGCAAGCTCATCCACGACTTCTTCCGGGACAAGGTCGAGGGGTACGAAACGGACAAGTAGCAACGCCTGGGTTGACCATGCAGGGCCTCTTAGGAGCAACAAAAATGAGTCAAGGTGGACAAGACGTGAAGGTTTTGGTCATCCACGGTAGCCCCCGCAAAAAGGGCAACAGCGCCATATTGGGCGGAGAGATCGCCGCCGGGGCCCAGGCGGCCGGTGCCCAGGTGGAAACGGTCTATCTGCACGGACTGGACATCTCCCCCTGCCAGTCCTGTTATGCCTGTCAGAAGCCGGACAGCAAGGGCTGCGCCATAGACGACGACATGCAGGGCATCTATCACAAGCTGGTGGACAGCCAAGCCTGGGTGATCGCCTCGCCGGTGTATTGGTTCAACATGTCGGCCCAGACCAAAATCTTCATGGACCGCTGCTTTGCGCTCACGGCCTACGACAAAAAGGCCTTTTTGCGCAAAAAGATCGGCGTGGCCATGACTTATGGCGATGCGGACCCCTTTGTCTCCGGCTGCGTCAACGCCCTGCGCTGCTTTGGCGACGCCTTCAAGTATGTGGGGGCCAAGCTGGTGGGCTCAGTGTACGGCAGCGCCAATGATGCCGGGGAGATCGCGGCCAACGAGGAGTTACTAAAAGCCGCCAGGGAACTAGGCGAAAAGCTGGCTAAATAAGAAGCGCCGATTAATGCAGCTTTTCTCAGTTCCTTTGCCGAACCGCACACCTCTCAATTCGTGCGCTATCATGTTGTTCAGAGCGTTGCTGTGGCAATAAAAATATGAGGGCCATCTTTTTGATGTTGCAGGCTTTGACATTGAGCTTTTACAATCAACGCAGACTCCAATCCGCCCTTGACGGTAACACTCTGTATGAGATCTACTTTAGTTACCTGCCTACGTTGTCCAAAGCAGTCTAGGCAAAAATCAGCAGGATTATCCAATTTATGGAATAAGAAAAACTGTCCAAATAAGTGGAACCACTTTTTCGTACGCGCCAGATCAAATTATAAACCAAATTAATTTTATGGGATTGCAGATGCGCGTACGGGTGTAAGAAACTTAACTATTAAACCGGCATCTATAAAGGCTGACGTAGAGGAAAAGATGGATTATATTTTTTCGCCATGGCTGATCTGGTTCTTGGCTGGCATTATTGTCATGCTCGCCGAACTTACTATCCCTTATTTTGTGATCGTTTTCTTTGGGTTAGGGTGCTGGGGGGGTGCGGTTGTTGCGTTCTTCGCTCCAGACGCCTATTCAGCACAAGTATTTGTGTTTATTGTGGCATCAGTATCCTCTTTAATTACCTTGCGTAAGGTCGCCATGCGTGTCTTTGTCGGACACAGCGAAGGTTCTGAAAGTGAAGACATGGGAAATATCTCCATCGGAGCACAAATAACTGTAGACTATGAAATGGAAGCTGGCCGGATAGGTAGAGTGCGTTTTCGTGGAGCGATGTGGGATGCCGTTTCCGAAGAAAAAATCATGGCCGGGTCTGTTGCTGAAATTACTGGAGTGGTCAAAGAAAATCGAGCCTGCCTCAAGATAAGAAGGGTATCACGTGTTTGAAATAGAAATCTGAGCTATGACGATATCTCTTCTCCTACACGCTTAGATACATTGGTGTCTGTCCTCGCTTAAACCACACATGCAATCTCACTCAAAAGGATAATTATTTATGACTCCGACGCTCGTGGCTTTAATAGCCATCATGATATTTATCATTATAGTACTCATCAAGGGTGGTCTCATCGTCCCTCAAAAAAGTGCTTTCATTGTTGAGCGCCTAGGAAAGTACAACCGGACCCTCGAGGCTGGTTTCCATATTTTAATACCTTTTGTGGACCGAGCCGCATACAAATTCAGTCTTAAAGAGGCTGTGGTTGACATCCCAGCCCAGATTTGCATCACAAAGGACAATGTGAGTGTAGAAGTGGATGGGATCATCTACCTTGAGGTACAAGACGCGCACAAGGCCGCCTATGGAATCGACAACTACCTTCGTGCGGCCTCGCAGTTGGCACAAACAACCCTACGGTCAGCGATTGGTAAAATTGACCTCGATAAGACATTCGAAGAACGTGAAAAAATAAACACAGAGGTAATAGACGCCATTGACCAAGCTGCACTCTCATGGGGCGTGAAGGTGCTTCGCTATGAGATCAAGGACATTACCCCTCCCGTGTCGGTAAAAGAAGCTATGGAAGCCCAAATGACAGCTGAGCGCCAGAAACGGGCCAACATAGCCACGTCGGAGGGCTTGCGACAGAGCATGATCAATCAGTCCGAGGGTGAAAAGCAAAAGCAGATTAACGAAGCCCAAGGCAAGGCTGCACAAGTTACACTTGTCGCCGAAGCAGATGCAAAACGGATTGAACTAATCGCTAAGGCTACTGGCGATGGAATCAGTAAGGTCGCCGGTGCCATTGAGGCAGATGGCGGAATTGAAGCCCTTAACATGCGGCTGGCAGAGCAATACATCGTACAATTCGGCAACTTGGCAAAGGCAACCAATACCATTATCATGCCTAGCAACGTAGCCGACGTTGCAGGGCTCATAGCCACGGCCATGTCTACGGTGAGAGAAGTAAAATAGAACGATTCCCAAAGTGACGTACAAGTAAAAACAGCCCTCCCCCCATGCGTCTTACATGACAACTGCACGGGGAGGGCTTTCTTTTTCAATAAGATGCCCCCGGGCGGCGTGGGGAGCCAACCCGGGGGCGAGGAGGTAGCAGGCCTATTGCAGTTTGGCCTGGCACCAAACTTTATTATAACGCCGTTATTACCTTGGAATGATCAATACTAACAATCCTGGCGATCTTGACCAATCCTCGTCTCTTCTCTAAACTTCGCCCATGCCACCCACCGCTTTAAAATGCATCGAGGGCTTCAAGGAACTTGCCGGACGCATGATCATGCGAGCGGTCCAGGATCTCCTGCACCCAGATCACAGCGAAGAGGCCCTGGCCTGGTTCAACAGCACCGATGCCAACCTGACCTTTCAGCTATGCGCTCACGTGCTGGGATTTGATGAAGACGTTCTGCGCCAAGCCATCCTGAAAAAGTCCAGCGCCAACTGATCCCCCGGCCACTAGTCAGACCAAAAGCCCAGGATCCTGGGTTTTTCCGCCCATACCTCCGCTTGACATAAAGAATCCAACCTCCTACGCTCATGGGGCAAACCATTTCCTTGTGGGGGGCACCAATCCATGAACAAATCCGACCTGATCCAGGCCCTTGCCGACAAAGAGGGCCTGACCCTTAAAATGGCCGAAAAGGTGGTCAACACCTTTTTTGACCTAATGGCGCAATCCCTTGCTCAGGGAGATCGGGTCGAGATCCGTGGCTTCGGCAGCCTTCAGGTAAAGGATTATGAAGGATATGAAGGGTTGAATCCCAAGACCGGCGAGATCATCATGGTGAAACCCAAGAAGCTACCCGTTTTCAAGGTAGGCAAGGAGTTGAAGGAGCGGGTGGATATTGAAAATTAGCCAAGGTGCATGGGTTCCATGGGTGTAATGGTGTGACTTACATCATCATCGCCTCACCAAGTAGCAACTCGGTCCGGCCAGGAGCTACTATGGATGCTAATAATTTTTCGCATTAAATTAACCGCTTAAGCCTTAGAGCAATAACTTTAACAGTGTTTTTAGATATCGACGTTCTCCAAATCGGGCTTTTCTTTCTTTTGGGGGTCTTACACCTCTTACACCTGTTGCCCAGCGCGGGTCTGAGCTGATCTGGGGGACCGTATCCAGGCACCCATTGTCCTGCCTCATATTATCGTTGCGAATGCCTTGCTTGAGATATTCCAGGGCTCACGGGTGTACATGAGGCATCCAGCAACGTAAAATCGACTTAGTTACTTCCATAACTAAGGGAAAGACTTTTTGAATATCAAGATAAAAAGCTTCACCGTTACTCCAGAGAACTCCTGCCTTGAAACGCTCTCACCACTGGAGATGGCCGGACTGGCCAAGGTGGCCACAGGTGATTTGCACGCACTAATCAAGCGATGTGTGCTGGCGGTGCTTTATTCGGGTCATGAAAGTGACGATGTCAAATCGCTGCTGACCCAATACCACGACTTCGACCTGTTCCTCCGCGAAACACCAAGAGGTGTCGAAGTCGAGATGGTCAACGTGCCGGGAGTAGCTTTCGTTCACTATGACAGCCGAGACGGTGAGCTCAACCATAAGATGATCGAAGGTCTGAGAGAACACGTCTTCTCCGTTATCCGAGATCTGGCCTTCATTAAAAGCGAATTTCAAAGAAGTGCCAAATATGACCTGACAACCAGTCAGGGCATAACGGATGCGGTTTTTTTGATTCTGCGTAATGCGGTCATTTTCAGCAAGACAGGCAAGCACAAGATCGTGACCTGCTGGGGTGGCCACACCATCAGCGAGGAGGAGTACCTTTACTCCCTCGAGGTGGGTAACGAGTGCGGATTGCGTTTCATCGATGTAATCACCGGATGTGGCCCCGGTGCCATGCGCGGGCCCATGGAGGGGGCAACTATTGGTCACGCCAAGCAGCGTATGTTGGATGGCCGCTACATAGGTATCACTGAGCCAGGGATAATAGCCTCTGAGCCTCCCAATCCGATCGTCAACCCCCTAGTGATCATGCCGGACATAGAGAAGCGCCTTGAAGCCTTCGTTCGCCTGGGACAGGGGGTAATCGTTTTTCCAGGAGGTGTTGGGACCCTGGAGGAGATTTTTTATCTCCTGGGTGTTCTGACCGCCCCGGAAAACAAAAATATTCCCTTTCCCATGATTCTCACGGGGCCTGCCTCCAGCGCTTCATACTGGAAGACGATTGATTCTTTTGTGCACAGATCCCTAGGAGATGAGGCCTCGAAACGTTATCAAATTGTGGTGGGGAACGCCGAGAGTGTGGCCCAGGAAATGAACAGAGGACTATTGCAGGTCAAGCGACATCGTGACCGCTGTCAAGATAGCTATTATTTCAACACCAGCCTACATATTCCCTTTGCGCTCCAAAAACCCTTTACCGCCACCCACCAAGATGTTGCGGACCAGAGTTTGGATTCAGAGCTCCCTCCGAACGAGCTGGCCTTTCGACTGCGCAGGATATTTTCCGCCATTGTAAGCGGTAACGTGCGGCCCGAAGGAATTGCAGCGGTTGAAGAGAAAGGCCCCTTCACGATCAAAGGTGACCGGGTACTGCTGGATGCGCTTAGCGAGCTCCTAGGTAGCATGGCTGATCAAAAGCGCATGAAACGCAGCGGAGATTATAGCCCCTGCTGGGTCATTCGGTGAAAAACTGGGGTGGGTTACTTGGTCTATTCATAGGGCGCTTTGTCTTGGGTGGCGATTGGTAAAATGGGAACGCCTGCAACTGCAGGACTGGATCCAGTCCATTTCCGCGCCTTGATTACTGACAGTTTGGATGGCCAAGGCGTAATAAAATTTAATCAGGATCTCGCCCTCGAAGAGCTGACCAACTCAAGCTTGTTGGTCAATGCCCGGATATTTCTAAAAGAGCTGTCTCCCCTTGGTGGCATCAAGGCCACTACCCAGGGCAACCTCCTCCGTAAATTCGTTATGCAGATGGTCGATGCCATGGTCTGGCCCGATGGCTATGTCGAGGACCTACGGTGGGTCAACAAGGTTTTGAACGAAATAGATGTCTATCCCTTGCATGTCATCAGAGTTTTACTGGAGTTAGCCGGGTTGATTCATAAGGTCAAAGGGACCTTTCGGGTCAAAGCCAAACACAAGCAACTGTTGAAAGATGATTCTGCGGGTGAACTATACGCCCTTTTGTTCAAGGCCCATTTCAATAAGTTCAATTTGGCATACTTGGACAGGGTTCCCGGAGTGCCTCTCTTTCAGCACTCGATCGCATACCCGTTGTTTATGCTTTTGAAAATTGCCGATGCCTGGCACCGACCTGAAGAGTTGGCCCCAAGGTTACTGCTTCCACAAGTGATGGCTGAGATCCCGAGTAACTCATACCGCGACTTGGGCCCATCAATCGTTCAATCCCGTTTGATCAAGCCGCTGGTGTCTTTTGGTCTATTGGAAGAGCGAGAAGTGCGGTCTGAGTGGGAGGATGTCGACTTTGCTCGGCAGAGAATACGTCTCTACACCCGCAAGAGGAAGGGCGGCAATCTCGAGGCCGACTGGGTGGACATGACCGATGACTTGACGGCCATTCTCCGGGAACACCGAAAGTCAGCCGCCAATGAGTGGGGCTTCGTTAGGCTCAATAAGGTCTTAGGCTACCTTGAACCTTTTTGCGTATTCCGGGGCATCGCGGCCACCCAATCCGGACCAAGGCGGCCACTGAATCCGGAGCATTCCGGCCACCCATTCCGGAGCAATCCGGCCACCTGATCCGGAGCAATCCGGCCACATTGTACTGTTTGTGAAGGCGG
>JAHRFU010000134.1 GCA_019084485.1 Desulforudis sp.
TCCTTTTCCGATAAGAACCCATAAAGCGCGTCGGAAAAGGCTCTTTTTCTTCTCTTCCTCGGGTAGGTCAAGCCGCGGAAGATATAGGGGACACAGCACTCGTTCCGGAATAATACATAACCGATACTAAACATTTACACCAAAGTGGGATTATGCTAAAATATGGCGGTGAGGTGTGTACCCGTGGGCTTTCCGCGGCTTGACCTACCCGAGGAAGAGAAGAAAAAGAGCCTTTTCCGACGCGCTTTATGGGTTCTTATCGGAAAAGGAATAGGTGGAAAAAGTGGAGGGGATGAGTGTCGTCATTACCGAGCATGCCAGGAAACGCCTAAATGACATGCGTCAGAGTGATATTTCACTGGATGACATTTTTGTGGCTTCGATTCCGGGTCAGATTACTTCAGCCACAAGGTTTCACGGCTTCTTTGCCCGATCCGGCCGGATGTTTGACCTGGTGGCTAAGGACGTCAGTAAGGGGCGTCTGGTGATTACCGTTATCGGGTAGTGAATGAACTGCCTGCTAGGCTCTAACGCTTCTCCGGCGTACTGCTTGGCTTGCAGCGATTTAATAAACAACAAAATGGAGGACAACCAAAATGATTGGGAACGAGAAGAAACAAGAAATCATCAGCAACTACAGGTTGCACGAACAGGACACAGGCTCTCCGGAGGTGCAGGTGGCGATTCTGACGGAGCGCATCATTACGCTGACCGATCACCTGCGTACCCACAAGAAGGATTTTCATTCCCGCCGTGGATTGTTGAAGATGGTGGGACAGAGAAGGGCACTGTTGAACTACATTCGGAATAATGACTTTGATCGCTATCGGACATTGATTGAAAGATTGGGCCTGCGGAAGTAGGGGGGACACCCCCTGCTTTTTGTCTGGTCTTGCCCGGTGAAAAAATACTGCTTGTGAGGAGATTGATCCATGCCAGATCAGGGCGTTTTTAAACGCGAAATCGAAATTGGGGGCCGGATCTTTAGCCTGGAAACCGGACGCGTGGCCAATCAGGCACACGGTGCGGTTTTCGCCAGATACGGAGATACGATGGTACTCGTGACCGCAACCTACGCCGAAGCTAGGGAAGGCTTAGATTTCTTCCCGCTATTGGTTGACTATGAGGAGCGCCATTACGCTGTGGGGCGGATTCCAGGCAGCTTCATGAAGCGCGAGGGCCGACCCGGGGAAAAAGCGATCCTTTGCGCCAGATTGACAGACCGTTCCATTAGACCGCTCTTCCCGAAGCATTTTAAGAAGGACGTCCAGGTAGTGGCCACCGTGATGTCTGTGGATCAGGACTGTACACCGGTTTTGTGTGGCATGAACGGGGCTTCGGCTGCGCTGACAATTTCAGGAATGCCATTTCAGGGTCCGATGGGCGCGATCATCATCGGCATGGTGGACGGGGAATTGGTGGTCAACCCCGACTTGGAGCAGCAAGAGGAGAGCACGCTGCATTTGGTGGTGGCCGGCACCCGCGAAGCCATTAACATGGTGGAGGCAGGAGCCTCTGAGATCACTGAAGACAAGATGCTGGAAGCACTGGCCCTAGCTCACGACGAGATCCGGAGGATCATCGACTTCATCGAGGAGTTCCGCGATGAGGCTCTAAAGGCCGGTTTTGCCAAGCCGGAGATGGATTTACCGCTCCCGGAGGTCAACGAGGAGTTGATTGCGGAAATTCGGTCCACCTCTTACGAGAAATTGGTCGAAGCGGCCCGATACTGTCGTGATCAGAAGCTGGACAAACTGGCTACCGAGGGGCTTCTGCACGAGACCAAAGTGGAGATTGTGAATCAGTTTGTCGAGCGGTATCCGGAAGAGGTCTCGACGATCAAGAACACCGTAGATAAGCTTGAGAAAGAAGCAGTCCGCAAGATGGTGCTCAATGAGCAGGTGCGCATCGACGGGCGACGGACGGACGAGATTCGGAAGATCACTGTGGATGTCGGTATTCTGCCGCGCGCACACGGTACGGGTCTTTTTAAGCGGGGTCAGACGCAGGTGCTGTCCGTGGTGACCCTGGGTGGTGGTCGCGAAGAGCAGATTATGGATGGGCTTGATACCGAGGAAACCAGGCGCTTCCTGCACCACTACAACTTCCCTTCCTTCAGCACCGGGGAAACAAAGCCAATCCGCACCCCGGGCCGTAGGGAAATCGGGCACGGGGCTCTGGCCGGAAGGGCGATTCAGGAGATATTGCCTCCCGCCGAGGTCTTCCCATACACCATCCGCATTGTCTCAGAAGTGCTGGAGTCCAACGGTTCCTCATCGATGGGCAGTGTCTGCGGCAGTACCCTGGCTCTGTTGGACGCCGGTGTTCCCATTAAGGCGCCGGTTGCCGGCATCGCGATGGGTCTGATTAAGGACGGAGATCAGGTGGCCATCCTGACCGATATTCAAGGAATGGAAGACCACCTCGGTGACATGGACTTTAAGGTGGCGGGTACCCGTGAAGGGATTACCGCGCTGCAGATGGACATTAAAATCTCCGGGGTTACCGGGGAAGTTTTGGCACGGGCCCTGACTCAGGCCAAGCAGGCACGTCTATACATACTGGATTGTATCCAGGAACTAATGCCCGAACCGAGGCCGGAACTCTCACCACTAGCACCAAGGATCATTCAGACCATCATCGATCCGGACAAGATCCGCGACATCATCGGCCCGGGCGGAAAAACCATCCGCAAGATTACCGAGGAAGCCGGTGTCGGTATGGATGTTGAGGATGACGGCCGGATTTTCATCACCTCACCTTCAAAGGAAGCGGCCGAAAAGGCTCTGCAGATCATTGAGGCCATTACCGGAGAGGTCAACGTTGGCCAGAACTACTTGGGACGGGTCGTCAAGGTGATGGACTTTGGGTGCTTTGTAGAGGTTGTTCCCGGCATTATGGGCCTGCCAGGCAGGGAAGGTCTGGTTCACATCTCCCAGTTGGCTTACACCAGAGTGAACAAGACGGAAGATGTGGTTAAGGAGGGCGACCAGATCTTGGTCAAGGCTATCGGCTACGATAACCAGGGACGGCTTAAGCTCTCCAAGAAGGAAGCCATGGATCCGCCCGAAGGATACGTTCCGGAAGGCCCTCCAGGTGGTGGCGGACGCCCAGACTTCAGATCGGACCAGCGTCCCGGACGACCGCGCCCCCCCTTCAACAGAGACAGAAGATAAAGCAAAAAGCCCTCGTACGAGGGCTTTTCCATTTTAGAGCCAGAATTTCCACAAGCTTCTGCTCCGGTCGGCATAGTCATTAAACTGGGGTGGTTTTTGATGGGCAGAAGCAGGAGAAACAAACTGAAGCGGTTGGTCGTCCTATTCTTGATTATCACTGTACCGATGTCAGTGCTGTTTTACACGGCCGCCCAGAATCGGGTAGCGTCTACCGTTGCGGAGCCGGTGCGTCAGGGCGATGAGCGTAGCAAGCAGGTGGCCTTTACTGTGAATGTGGACTGGGGCGAAGAATACATCCCGGGTATGCTGGAAGTCTGCAGAGTCTCAGAGGCCAAGTTGACGTTTTTCCTCACCGGGCGATGGGCGGATTTGCATCCAGATCTGGCCCGTCAGATTAAGGATGAAGGCCACGAGATCGGCAACCATGGTTACGGACATCCACATCCCGACCAGCTGTCGGTGGAGCAAAACCGGGCCGATATCGTCCGTGCCGAAAACGCCATTTTTCAGGCAACCGGTCATCGGCCAACCCTCTATGCGCCACCCTACGGTGAAAGCGGCAAAGCGGTTCTGATCGCAGCCGAGAACAGCGGTTACACAGTGGTACTGTGGAGTCTGGATACGGTGGACTGGAAAAACCGAAATCGGGATGCCATTTTGGACCGGGTTAAGACGAGGATGCACAATGGCGCGATTTTGCTGATGCATCCGACTGAAGCCACTGCCCAGGCATTGCCCGAAATGCTGTCCTTTATCGGGATTGAGGGCTTGGAACCGGTTACGGTGAGCGAGTTAATTGGAAAACGTAAATGATATCCGTGAAAACGGGGTAAGATTTTGACAGATACGCCTCCAGGTTGCTAGCAGGAATTTGGCGTACTGTAGTTGGTCATGTGAGCTGATACTTACTTTGGCCACCGGCGAGTTTCGGGATGCAAACTGCGAGCACATGGCCGAGATCCTCAGAGAGTACTATGGTATCGAAATCTCGGCTCGTACGCTTAGGCGTATCCTGGCCGAAGCCGGTATTCGGAGTGCGTATAAGCGCAAGGTCTGCCGGAAACGGCGCTCCCGTGACCGGATGGCCCAGGAAGGACTTTTGGTCCAGTGTGATGCCAGTCCCTATGCCTGGCTGGAAGACCGGGGTCCGGAACTGGATCTCCACGGTTCTATTGATGACGCTACGGGTAAAGTCTTGGCCCTCTATTTTAGACCGCACGAGGACCTCTACGGCTATCTCCAGGCGTTGAAGCAAATGGTTGTGCATCATGGCGTGCCAAAGAGTTTCTATAGCGACCGCCACACCATCTTTTTCTCGCCGAAGAAGGATAAACTCTCAATTGAGGAAGAACTGGCGGGAAAGACGGTGGCCTTAACGCAGGCTACCAAAGGTTCAACAATCTCTTACTACGGACGGACTTACCAACTAGTCGACACCAAGGGTCGTACGGCAGCCCTGACACCGAGAAGCAAGGTAGTTGTCTTGACTCACCTGGATGGCTCCATCAGTGCCCTCAACCAAGATAGCTCGTTCTTACTCAGGGAGTTTACCGCTCCTGAACCTGAGGCAGAAAGCAAGAAAAGAACACCTAAACAGTCGGCAGAACCTCCAAAACCAGCACCAGACCATCTTGTGGCGCCATCTACGGATAACATCACCGTTTCACAACCAAGTGGAAACCTACTTCAGGCGCAAGGAGCACAGCCACCTAGGGTCGCTATAGTCAAACGAGAGACTGCTTTTCAAAGAACAGGGTGACACATTTTTCATTGACCGGATGGAAGCCCCAACAGGGGTGACATTTTCACTGTCCGTTGACAGCAGGAATTTGGCGTACTTAAACGAATTATAGAAGGCATGCTCAATGGGAGGTAAAATAATGGTTCGTAAGGTTGTATTAGACAACGGGGTCAGAATACTCACGGAGGAGATACCGCACGTAAGGTCGGTGTCTCTTGGGGTTTGGGTCAATGTCGGCTCACGGGACGAGGGCGACCATAACAATGGGATCTCACACTTTATCGAACACATGATGTTCAAGGGAACCAAAAAGCGAACAGCCAAGGAGATTGCCGAGTCCCTGGATGCAGTGGGTGGTCAGATTAACGCCTTCACCACTAAGGAATACACTTGTTATCACACTAAAGTCCTGGATGAACACACCGATTTGGCGATCGATGTTCTCGCCGATATGCTCTTTGGCTCGCTGTTTGCTAAGGAAGATATGGAACGCGAGAAGAATGTGATTACTGAGGAGATTAAGATGTACGAGGATGCACCGGATGAAATGGTGCACGACGTACTTACGGGATCGATGTGGCAGACGCACTCGCTGGGACGCCCGATCATCGGGAGCGAAGAAATCATCAGGAACATGGGGCGTTCCACTCTCCTGGAATTTTATGAGGAGCAGTATCTTTGCGGCGACATGGTTATCTCTTGTGCCGGGAACATAAAACACGAACAGGTGGTTGAGAAGCTTCGGGCCGCCTTTGAGCATCTCCCAAAGGCCAACGGACCGCGCACCTACGCGGCCCCGCGCCCGTTCACCGAAGCCGTCTGCCGTCAGAAAGACACCGAGCAGGTACATCTCTGCGTGGGAACCGAGGGTTTGCGCCTGAGCGATGACGACGCTTACGTGATGCAGGTAATCAATACAGTTCTGGGCGGAGGCTTAAGCTCGCGGTTGTTTCAGAAGATCCGTGAGGATCGGGGCCTGGTCTACACTGTTTTCTCCTATCACAGCTCGTACCATGATACCGGCCTCTTTTGTGTGTACGCCGGTTTGAGCAGTGCCAATGTCAACCAGGTGCTGGAGATTGTGATGGATGAACTGAACGAGCTTAAGCTGAATGGCATCGGTGAAGCTGAACTGAAACGTACCAAGGACCAATTAAAGGGCAACTTTCTGCTCAGCCTGGAAAACGTAAACACCAGGATGACTCGTTTAGGAAAATCAGAGCTGTATTTGGGCCGTGTAACCACCCCGGACGAAATTGTGGAGCGGCTCCGGGCCGTTACCGACGACCAGATTCGGAGGGTGGCCGGAACGGTGTTCAATGCCGACCGCTTTTCGCTGGCGACTATCGGTCAGTGGTGTGATCACAACGGGTGGGAGTCGGCCCGAACCCGGCTAAAGTAATGGCAGTAACGTGAAGGGTGGGCCTCTTGTGAACTCGGAAGAAAGGCCAGTGACGGTCAAGTGCCGGAGAGTACGGGATGCCGGGGGAGCGCTTACCGAGCCACGGTATGCGACACCGGGTTCCGCTGGTATGGATCTGGCGGCGTGCCTGGATCAGCCAGTGGTTTTGGCTCCGGGTGACATTCTAAAGGTTGGCACCGGTATCGCCATTCAACTACCTAGCCAGGACTATGCTGCTTTGGTCTTCCCTCGGAGCGGAAATGCGGCACGACACGGTATCACGCTGGTTAATGCCGTCGGCCTGATCGATTCCGACTATACGGGCGAGATTTTCTGTCCGGTGATAAACCTCGGTAATAACCCGT
Source organism: Desulforudis sp. (assembly GCA_019084485.1). Taxonomy (GTDB): domain Bacteria; phylum Bacillota; class Desulfotomaculia; order Desulfotomaculales; family Desulforudaceae; genus SURF-60. Next base: position 6,685 of record JAHRFU010000134.1, read on the forward strand.
ACCTCATTAGTCCCGGAGACCGTATCGCCCAGTTGGTAATTGTTCCGATTACCGTCGCTCGTCTTGAATTTGTTTCCGAACTGGACGCCAGCGAAAGAGGCGATGGGGGATTCGGCTCCACAGGCCGCTAGACATTCAAACACCGTGGTAGGTGCAGTGTGCGCTGAGGTATTGCCGGAACAAACGATAGGGAGTATAGATCAAAAAATGCGCAGTGGAGCCGCGGATCTGCGTCGACCGCCTGTATGAGGGAGCGTAGCGAGCGAGTTCGGCGACGCCCGCGGCGCAGTGGGCAGATTCATCTGTCACGTACGTGTTTGTGGAGGCAATCCCTCAGGAAAGCACATAGCACCTTCACCACAATTTTCATCATCGGTTGCTCGGAGCTGTCGTCATAATCGCTGGTCTTGTCCCATAGATTGGTAGGGGGTGGGACAATGGTTACGGCGGTTGTGTTTTTTGCGCTGCTCGGGCTGTTTATGTTTCTTCGGTTCCGTGACCGGGAGAAGCGGGGGACCCCACTGACATGGCATCGGAATGGGAATATGTGGGAAGTGGATCCCCGGAAGACCCCGTTTTCAGAAGCACTGGGTACCCTGATCGGCAACGCAGGGGGTATCTATCTGTCGGTAGTGCTGATGTTAACTTTCGTAGGTATTGATCCACCGGCCCGGATCACCCTGGGAACGATGGAACTTGAGCCTTTGGCTTCTGCCGCGATCGTACTGGCCGCCGTTCAGCCGGCGGTGCTCGGCTTGGTTCAAGGCATTGGAAAGCGTGTACGGTTTTAGATCGAAGTTGGGTGGTGTAGAATAATGCGCCTATCGCAAATGGCCGGCAAAGAAATCGTCAATATCGCCGACGGATCCCGCCTTGGGGTGGTTGGTCAGTCCGATATCGCCATTGATCCCTCTTCCGGGGAAATATACTCTCTTATGCTGCCTCGGCGCCCCAACGTCCTGAATGTGTGGACAGGTCAGCAGGAACTAATTGTACCTTGGGACGCGGTGCGCAAGGTAGGCTCGGAAGTGATTGTGGTGGAGATGGATCAGACCACACCCAGACTTCGCCGTTTCCTATAACCTTGGCCGGTCTTCATCGTTCTTCGGCAGTGAGAGTGATGGACAGGTTTCCGAACCGCTCCCTGACTCATTTTTCGGTTGAAAACAGGCCATGCGGCTATACTACAAGTGTCGGACGTAGGCTCCTGATACGCATCGGAGTATCTGCGCGGCATTTGCAATAGTGGAGGTACGCATGGGCTTTCCCCGTAGACTAAACTTGATAAACTGCATTGCCTCACGTCGCAATTCTACGGTAATTACCTACATCACCGGGGATAGGGAGAATGTCAGCACCAGGATTGCACCGGATGCGCTCCCGGTAATCTACCGGCATCTGCGACAACGTTCATTCTATGAACGAATCGATCTCTTCCTGTACACGCGGGGTGGGGACGTACTCACGCCTTGGCGGTTGGTCCATTTGATTCGGGAGTTTACTAACCATTTCTCGGTACTGATCCCGTATCGGGCTTACAGTGCGGGCACCTTAGTCTGCCTGGGGGCAGATGAGGTAGTGATGGGGAAAATGGGTGAGCTCGGACCGATTGACCCCAGTGTCGTGAATGCATTTAACCCCCAAGATCCCTCCAATCCCGGTGCCCGCATTCCGGTGAATGTGGAAGATGTGTACTCCTACCTGAACCTGGTGCGTGATGAGGCTGGACTGCGCTCAGAACCCGAACTGGCGCGGGCGTTTACACTACTGGCCACCAAGATCCACCCGCTGGCCTTGGGTAACGTGCACCGCAACCATCTCCTGGTGCGTTCTCTGGCCAGGCGGCTTTTGCAGACGCACAAGAGCCCATTTCCATCGGAGAAGATCCAGGGAATCGTGGACAGCCTTACAGAGAAGCTTTATGCTCACAACCATATGATTTCAAGGAAGGAAGCAGCACAGGAAATCGGTCTGCCCATCGTTTTTGCGGACGAGCAGTTGGAGGAGGATCTCTGGGCGCTCTTTGAGAACTACGACCAGAACCTGCAACTGGGAATTCCCTTCAACCCGGATGAGGTGGTCACGCAGTTGTGTCCCACTTTTGAGGTTCCGGGCGGGTATATTGAGTCGGTGCACGGGCAGCACGTCTTTGTTTTCCAGGGTGAGGTCGAGCGGAATGAACTTGGAGATAAGGGGCAATACAACGTGAACATCCTTAATCAGGGATGGCGTTCACAGACTGTGAAAGGGTGCACTAAATGAACAAGGACCCGGATTTTAGGATTCGAAAGGTGCGTTTTGTTCATAACACCGGGTTTTCGGTGTACAACATTGTCGAGGAGAACAGTGGGTGTCCATCCGGGCACTACAACATCACCTATGTCCTTCCCTCCCGAACGCACCTGGTGACGGATGTCAAACCAGAGCGCTCGCAGTAACCGCTAGCCGGATAATACCGTTAGCTTGGCGGGAAATTGTTGACAAGTTGTGGAAGATGTAATATAACTACCTTCATAATCATATTCAGAATTGTAAAACTTTTGAAAACGGTCAGGAAGAGAGGTGAGTGAGATCATTAGAGTTGCGGTAAGTGGTGCAGCCGGTCGCGTGGGACAAGAAGTCGTTCGTGCAGTCAGCAGGGAAAATGGGATGGAGCTGGTTGGGGCGGTCGACGTCCATAACATCGGCAAAGATGCCGGAGAAGTTGTCGGAGTAGCCCCACTAGGGGTGGAAATCGGGAATGATCTAAGGCAGATGTTGCGCGAGACCGGTGCTCAGGTTGTAGTTGACTTTACCTCCCCCCGTGCCGTTTTTGATAATGCGCGCACCGCCATTGAGCAGGGAGTGCATCCCGTCATCGGCACTACCGGGATGTCTACCGGAGAGCGGTTGGAACTGCAGGAACTGGCCCGCCAGGCGGGTGTCGGGGGACTGATCGCCCCGAACTTTGCGATCGGGGCGGTGCTGATGATCAGGTTTGCGGAAACGGCTGCAAGCTACTTCCCTGCGGTGGAAATCATCGAGCTTCACCATGATCAGAAGCTGGACGCGCCTTCGGGTACGGCGTTGAAAACGGCTGAAGTAATTGCGGCTAAACGGGGTGATCACAGGCCTTCAATGATCGAAGAGACGATCAAATTGGAGGGCACCCGTGGCGGCGAGTTTGCCCAGGGCATCCGGGTTCACAGCGTACGGTTGCCAGGGCTTGTAGCGCACCAGGAGGTTATCTTCGGCGGACTCGGCCAGACCTTGACGATCAGGCACGATTCACTGTCCCGGGAGTCCTATATGCCCGGAGTATTGCTGGCCGTCCGGCGGGTTATCGGTAGCAAAGAGCTGGTTTACGGCTTGGATAACCTGATGTTTGAACAAGCCTGATCAGGCCGGTCTAACCCTTTGCCTTCAGGTTCTGGATCCACCGGTGCGCTTTGCTCTCAGTTTCAATGTTTTGAGGATCCTACCGGTTGCGGATTTCCCATCTTTGGTATCTCTGCATTCCGACTTTGGTCTTTGATCGTTGATTTCGGTTCTCGGATCTTGGATTCCAGTTCTTTCCGACATCCGACCTCCGACTTCCATATCATACAGGCACCTCCCCTTTCCGCTGGACATATATTGGAGTGTAGCTGGGGGGGAGGTATTCAATTTGCAGCCGCTTAATGGAATGAGGATCGGAATCCTGGGCGGAGATGCCAGGGCTACGTACTTGGCTCTGGAACTCATCGCCAACGGTGCTCAGGTCAGAACCATTGCGATGCCCGACCCGGAACGGGTTCCAACGATCCGGGTATGCCGGACACTTGATGAGGTCTGCGGTCAGGCCAATGCCCTGATCATCCCGTTACCCGGAATCGATGCCCGCGGAATACTTAACGACGCGCATGGTGCGGCGATTATGGAACTTTCAGGGGCCATTCTGGGACAATTGGGGAAGGAAACCCCGATCTTCACGGTGGTGGCCAGAGCCTACATGCTGAAGATGGCCGCCGAACTGGGCCTGAATCTGGTGGAACTCTCGAGCATTGACGAGTTTGCGATCTGGAACTCGATTCCTTCGGCCGAAGGTGCTATTCAACTAGCGATGGAACAACTGCCGATCACAATCCACGGCAGCCGGAGCTTTGTGGTCGGACTGGGCCGTACGGGAGCGACTCTGGCTCGGATGCTCACTGGCATCGGTGCCAAGACCACAGTCGTGGCCAGAAGGCTCGAGACCATCGCCCGGGCGGGCGAAATGGGCTTTGAGACGGCATTCTTCAGCGATCTTCCGGAGATTATCGGTGGGGCGGACATTATCTTCAACACCGTTCCAGCGATGGTGCTACCGGCAGAATTGCTGTCGCTGGCGAACCGGGAAGTACTGATTGTAGACCTGGCTTCAGCACCAGGCGGAACCGATTTCGAGGCCGCCAGGAAGCTCGGCATCAAGGCGATGCTGGCTCCATCGCTGCCCGGCAGGGTGGCGCCCAAGACGGCAGGCCAAATCATGGCCCGCATTATTATACGGATGCTCCTTGAGGAAGCCCCCGGCAGCTCTTCTAGTGAACAGGAGGTGCTAGCCAATGCGACTCAAGGACGTTAAGATCGGCTTTGCTCTAACCGCGTCGTTTTGCACGCTGGGTGAAGTGTTCAAGCACATGGAAAAGCTGGTGGAGGAAGGCGCCGAGATATACCCGATCGTGACCCAGACTATGGGTTCGACTGATACCAAATACGGCAAGGCGGAAGAATGGCGCGCCAAGCTCGAGAAGCTCACCGGTCATTCCATCATCGACAACATTGTGGCTGCTGAACCGATCGGGCCGGGGAAACTCGTGGATGTGATCGTGCTCGCGCCCTGCACCGGCAACACGCTGGCCAAACTGGCGAACGGAATTACCGACGGTCCGGTGCTGATGTCGGCCAAGGCCCAACTGCGCAACCAACGGCCGGTGGTGATCGCCGTTTCCACCAACGACGGACTCGGCCTGAACGCCCGTAACCTGGGAACCCTCTTAAATACCAGAAACATCTATATGGTTCCCTTTGGGCAGGATAATCCGAAAGGAAAGCCGAACTCTCTAGTAGCCAAAATGGATCTGATGCTGGATACGATTGAGCACGCCCTGCAAGGGCGTCAGCTTCAGCCGGTGTTGGTGAAGTATGACTAAATAGAATCCGAGGGAGTTGGTGTGTTTGCGTACCTATAGCGTTGGCATAGTGGGTGCTACCGGAGCGGTCGGACAAGAGATATTAAAAGTCCTGGCGGAAAGGAAGTTTCCCCTTAAGGGGTTGCGACTTTGCGCCACTGCCCGTTCCGCAGGGAAAGAGATTGTATTTGAAGGTGAGAAGTTTACCGTCGAAGAGACCAAAGCGACCTCCTTCGATGGTGTAGACATTGCTCTGTTTGCCGGAGGGGCGGCCAGTACCGAGTTTGCTGAACCGGCCCGCAGGAGCGGGGCCGTGGTGATTGATAATTCCAGTGCTTTCCGTTTGGATCCTGAGGTTCCTCTGGTGGTACCGGAGGTAAACCCGGATGATGTGCATTGGCATAAGGGGATCATCGCTAATCCTAACTGTTCCACGATTATTATGGTGGTGCCCTTGAAGCCGATCTACGATGCAGTGGGTATCAAACGGGTAGTCGTATCCACTTATCAGGCCGTTTCCGGGGCGGGTGCCGCCGGGATTGGAGAATTGCGGGCTCAGGCCAGGGCGCTCCTGGATGGAACCGATTATCCGCCAAGGGTATTTGCGCATCAAATCGCCTTTAACCTGATTCCACACATTGATGTCTTTATGGAAGAAGATTACACCAAGGAAGAGTGGAAGATGGTTAAGGAAACGCGTAAGATATTCCACGATGAGGAGTTGCGGATCACGGCGACAACGGTCCGCGTTCCGGTTTTCCGAAGCCATTCCGAAGCGATCAATGTGGAAACTGAAAGAAGTATTACACCAGCGGAAGTGCGCAAGCTGCTGTCGGGGTTCCCGGGTTTGGAAGTGGTCGATGATCCCGCCGCCAAGCGCTATCCGATGCCGGTCGAGGCAACAGATCGAGACGAGATCCTGGTCGGCAGAATCCGCCGCGACAACACTCTGGAGAACGGTATCAATATGTTTGTCGTGTCCGACCAAATTCGTAAGGGAGCAGCCACGAACGCAGTACAAATCGCCGAACTGGTCGCACAGTACGGGTTGGTATAGGACATCGTACCTGATCAACAAAGAGGTGTCAGCGTGCGGTTTGTCATTCAGAAATTCGGCGGTACTTCAGTTAAGGACGCTGGGCTGCGCTCCCGGGTCGTGGACAAAGTCGTCGGAGCGAAAGACAGCGGCCTGCAACCAGTGGTAGTGGTGTCGGCGTTGGGCCGGTATCCCGACCCCTATGCTACGGACAGCCTGTTGGAACTTGTCCGGGGGGCAACGGGTAGCGTTAACGCCCGGGATCTTGATCTGCTGCTGGCTTGTGGTGAAATAATATCGGGCGTCATCGTCGCCGGAGCGATTCGCGAGAGGGGCCGGCCCACGGTGTTCCTTACGGGTTCTCAGGCCGGGATCATTACCAACGGGACACACGGTGAGGCCAGAATCCTGCGTGTGGAGACCGATTCCATCAGGCGGTTCTCCCGTTCCGGCCATGTCGTGGTTGTTGCCGGTTTCCAGGGGATCAGCGAAGACGGCGAAGTGACCACATTAGGGCGCGGGGGGAGTGACACCACCGCAGCTGCCCTAGGGGTAGCGCTCAGTGCCGAATCCATCGACATCTACACGGATGTTGAAGGGGTAATGACCGCTGATCCGCGGATTATATCTGAGGCCAAGCCGATTGAGTGTCTGAGTTACAATGAGGTTTGCCATCTCGCCCACGAAGGAGCCAGAGTCATCCATCCGCGTGCGGTAGAGATCGCGATGCAGCGCAATATTCCGGTCTGGATCAAGTCTACCCTTACTGATGCACCCGGGACGTTGATTACCAACCATATCGACGCCGTCCACGGTACTCTGGACATCCCCAGTGACCGCGTTATCACCGGGGTTACCTATCGATCCGGCCTGGTGCAAGTGAGGCTCCACGAGAAGGGGGCTGAAGCCAAGAAAGAAGCTCTTAAAGCACTGGCTTTGGCAGGGATCAGCCTGGATTTGATAAACTATTATCCCGATCTTGTGGCGTTTTCGGTGAAGGGGAGAGCGGGGCGGCAGGTAGCCTCCGTTTTGGAATCCTTGGGTGTCCAGTTTGAAATGGAATCAGGTTGCGCGAAGGTGGCGGTAGTCGGCGCCGGAATGGCGGGTGTACCCGGAGTAATGGCTCGGATTGTGGAGACGCTCGATGAACAGGATGTGGAAATCCTACAAACGGCCGACTCGCACACCACGATCTGGGTTCTTGTTCGGGAGAGTGACCTGCACAAATCCGTAAGGGCACTGTATGATGCCTTTGGTTTGGGCGACTACAGCTGAACAATAGGTAAGTAAGGAAGGTGGTTGTTTTGGCTATCGATTTCGGTCGTGTACTGACTGCGATGGTCACACCGTTTGATGACCAGCTCAATCTGAATATCCCGGTTGCCCGGAAGTTGGCCAGGCATTTGGTAGAGCATGGATCGGACGGACTGGTGGTTTCGGGGACTACGGGCGAATCACCCACCCTGACTGAGAAGGAAAAGATTGATCTCCTTCGGGCGGTAGTTGACGAGGTAGGCGGTAAGGCGACCGTGGTTGCCGGAACGGGCTCTTACTCCACGGCAGCCAGCATCGCGCTTACCCAAGCGGCGTCCAAGGTGGGAGTCGATGCCATCATGCTTGTCTGCCCGTATTACAATAAGCCCTCGCAGGATGGTCTCTACAACCATTTCCGGGTGATCGCCGAGAGTACTCACCTGCCGGTCATGCTCTACAACATCCCCGGACGGACCGGGGTCAATCTGTTGCCGGACACCGTGCTAAAGCTGGCTGAGGTTCCGAACATCGTGGCCATCAAGGAGGCCTCGGGCAGTACGGATCAAGCCACAGAACTGATACGGCGTCTGCCCGAAGGTTTTGCGGTGTACAGCGGTGACGATTCTCTGACGCTACCGCTACTTTCAGTTGGCGCACGAGGTGTGGTAAGTGTCGTGGCGCATCTGATCGGTGACCGGATGCAGGAACTGATTAACGCCTATACGTCCGGTAATCCGAGCTTGGCAGCCAAGATCCAAAGCCGTCTGTATCCGCTGATGAAGGGGATGTTCATCGA
>JAHRFU010000057.1 GCA_019084485.1 Desulforudis sp.
CAATGGTATCTCAACAACGACTGCCAATTAAAATCCACTGCCATCCCCCTATTCAACACGACCCTAGGTCGAGGCAATGCTCTCCACCAGAATTTTGATTTTTTCAACGTTGTTGAGATACCATTGGGGCAAGATACTTGGAGTGATACTTGGACTGGTCTTCGGATGGTTTGCCATCACCTACGGGCTGTTGAAGGCGATACTCGTGGCAGTGACCATTGGTATCGGATACTGCGTCGGAAAGAAAGTAGACGACCAGACCGACTGGGGCAAACTGTGGGATCGGTTGTTTGGCAATAGGTAATGATTAAAGTAAGCAGAAGGCAAGCCAGGGATTTTGCACTGCAGGTCCTGTTTCAGGTCGACCTCACTGCCCAGACTCTGGATCAGGCTTTTCAAGGCACGGCCGAATTTCACAGCCTGGATCCTGCCCACTACCAATTTGGACTGGAGCTCGCCCAAGGCGTTCTGGAGCATCTGAGGGAACTAGACGAAGCGGCTGCTAATCTTAGTAAGGACTGGTCTGTCAGTCGCATGCCGGTGATCGACCGAAACCTGATTCGGATGGGTCTCTACGAGATTAAGTACTGTCCCGATATTCCCCACAACGTTTCTATTAACGAAGTCGTGGAATTGGGGAAAATATACGGGACTGACAACACGCCCCGCTTTATCAACGGGATACTTGGCAACTACGTAAAAGACAAGGATGGAACGGTGTAGAATCGGGCTGCCCAAATAGGGGCAGCCCGTTTATTTGGGGAGATGAATGATGCGCATCGTTACCGTCAGTGAATTGAACGCCTATATCCGTGACATTTTGGAGGGTAACTCACTCCTGGCCAATGTTTGGGTCAAGGGGGAGATTACCAACCTGAAATACCACCCCTCCGGCCACCTATACTTCGGCCTCAAGGACAAACAGGGGGCAGTGAAGGTGGTAATGTTTCGGTCTCGCGCCTCCAAGCTGGCCTTCCGGCTGGAAAACGGGACGGTTGCCGTGGTGCGTGGCTATGTTGGGGTTTATGAACGGGACGGCCAGTATCAGCTGTATGCAGAAGACGTCGAACCTGAGGGGTTGGGTGCGCTGTACCTAGCCCTGGAGCAATTGAAGCAGCAACTGGAACGGGAAGGCCTCTTTGATTCCCGCCGCAAGCGAGCTTTGCCGCCTGTGCCCGGACGCGTGGCCCTAGTCACTTCAGCTGTGGGAGCCGCGGTAAAGGATATGCTGATCGTACTGCAAAGGCGCTGGCCGATGGCTGTAGTGCTCATTGTCCCGGTGGCGGTACAGGGTGAGGCTGCGCCGGATCAAATTGCAGCTGCTTTGTACGAGGTCAGCCGAACGGGCGCCGCTGATGTGGTGATCGTGGGACGCGGAGGAGGTTCTCCAGAGGAACTCTGGGCCTTCAACTCGGAGTTGGTTGCCAGGGCTATTGCAGACTCGCGAATACCCGTCGTGTCGGCTGTCGGGCACGAGAAGGACGTTACCATTGCCGACTTGGTTGCAGACCGCAGGGCTCCGACGCCGTCGGCAGCGGCGGAACTGGTGGTACCCGACCAGTCTGACGTTAAACGCCTCTTGGCGGTTTTCAGGTTAAGGCTGGGCAGGGGGCTGGATCAGCAGTTGCGCGGATACCGGGAAAGGCTCCAGCGGCTACAGAGTCGAAAGGGGTTAGCCGATCCCCAAGACTGGCTGTGCCAACGTCGTAAAGACATAGTTGACGGTTTTGAGCGGCGGTTGGTAAATTCTATGAGGGGTGCATTCGACCGCGATGCTGCTCGTCTTTCTACCCTGGTTGGCCGGTTGGAAGCAGTCAGTCCGATAAACACACTGGCCCGGGGCTATAGCATCTGTCGTCTGGCTGGCACGGAAAAGGCGGTGCTTGATGCGGCTGAGGTTCGAACTGGGGACAAGATGCATGTTCAACTCCTACGGGGTCAACTATTTTGCACAGTGAATGAAAAGACGGAGACGGGGGTTGGTACTGGTGGCGGTTCTTCTTAGGGGTAAGGAGATTGCAGATCGAATCAAACAGGAAATCAAGAATGAAGTAGCCGCCTGGCAGACGCGGGGAGTGTCGCCCAAGCTCTCGACCATTCTCGTCGGAGGTGACGAGAGCTCGGTTGTATATGCTCAAGCCAAGGAGCGGGTGTGCGGCCTTCTGGGCATTGAGTTCTCACTGTTTCGACTGGAGGGGGATGTTGCGGAGAGCGATCTGGTCGGCTTAATCCGCAGCCTGAACGATGATCCCGATACACACGGGATCTTGGTCGAACTGCCTCTCCCGGGGCATCTAAATCGGGGTAAGGTTCTGGAATGTGTCTTGCCAGTGAAGGATGTAGACGGGGTACACCCTATTAACCGCGGTCATCTAATGGCCGGTACCGCGGGCCTGTATCCGGCGACACCCCAGAGTTGTATAGCCATAATGCGGTTAAACGGCATTGAGATCGAGGGCAGGTACGCGGTGGTGGTGGGTCGGGGCGAAACGGTGGGTAAACCCCTTGTATCATTGCTGTTGCAACATCACGCCACGGTCACAGTATGTCATACACGCACCCGGGATATAGCCCGTTTTACCCGTCAGGCCGATATTGTGGTAGCCGCCGCTGGAAGGGCCGGCCTGATTCAAGCGGATATGATCCGTGATGGGGCGGTGGTGGTTGACGCCGGGATTAATCCCAGTGGTGAAGGGATCTGTGGAGACGTGAATTTTGAGTCAGTAGCAAAGGTTGCGGGCGCGATCACCCCGGTGCCCGGTGGTGTGGGCAGCCTGACGACGGCATTTATTGTGCGAAACCTGATTCAGGCCATTGAACTGCAGCAGCTGAGCAGATCGGAGGCGGCTAAGTGAAGGCCTTTAATCTATCCGTTGACGAGTTCCTGAAGCAGGCCTCTTCTGCGGCCCCCACCCCGGGCGGTGGAAGTGTGTCCGCGTTGGCCGGAGCGCTGGGAGCAAGTATGGTTTCGATGGTAGCGAACCTGACCACCGGACGGGAACGGTTCAAGAACGTGGAGAGGGAAGTTATCGAGCTTCGTGATCTGGCGGTCTTTCTGATCGGGGATTACCAGCGTATGGCCGAAGCCGACATCGAAGCGTTTTCGAAGCTCATGGACGCTTTCAAAATGCCCAAAGACACTGAAACAGAACGTACCGAACGGACTGAGGAAATTGGTCGCAGGGCTGTGCAAGCTACTGAGGTACCACTGGCCATTGCCGAGGCTGGTCTAAAGACCCTGGGGCTGGCAAGGCGAGTTGCGACAATCGGTAACCGGAACGCAGCAAGTGATGCCGGAGTGGCCGCCTGTCTGGCGGAGGCGGCTGTAGCCGGGGCGCTGCTGAATGTGGACATCAATCTACCGCTCGTTAATGATGAGGAATATCGGGAGCACACGTTATTCAGGCGCAATGCCTTGGCCGAAGAGGCTGCCCAATTACGCCGGGAGGTACTGCGTACAGTTGCTGAGCGGATAAGCTGAAGAGAGAACAGCTGCTGGAACTGAACACTTCTCAGGGAGGGGCTTATGGGTGAAATGAGCTTTGATGATTCATTGAAACGGCTTGAGGCAGTTGTAAACCGTCTTGAAGACGGTCGGATACCGTTGGAGGAGGCACTTGACCTGTATACCGAGGGTGTATCATTGGCCAGGGTGTGCCACCTGGCGCTGGAGGATGCAGAGCAGCGTATTCTGACCCTGACGGTTAAAGACCTCAGTGCGCGTCCTTTGTCAGAAAGGGGTGAAGACCCCGACGATGAACTTCTCCGAATTCATGACGATAACGGCGAAGACGGTTGATGCCGCTCTGGACCGTTACTTACCCCCGGAGACGGCCGATCCGAAGGTGATCCACGCTTCCATGCGCTACAGTGTATTTGCAGGCGGTAAGCGGATCCGTCCGGCCTTGACGCTGGCGGCAGCCAAAGCGGTTGGGGGTGATCAGGCTCGGGCTTTGCCTGCGGCTTGTGCCATAGAACTGATTCACACCTACTCGCTGATCCACGATGATCTTCCGGCGATGGACAATGACGACATGCGACGTGGCAAACCGACGAACCACAAGGTGTTTGGTGAGGACATTGCCATCTTGGCCGGGGATGCCCTGTTTACCCACGCCCTTCATCTGCTGGTCCAGGTAGGCCGTGATACAGGGATTAGTCCCTCAGTGCTGCTCACCGTGGTTGAGGAGGTCACTAAGGCCTGTGGTTCATCCGGGCTGATCGGCGGGCAGATGATGGACCTCATGGCCGAGGGCAAATCACTCGTGGAAGAGGATTTGGTGCGGATCCACAGTGCCAAGACCGGAGCCCTGTTCAGAGTGGCGGTACGAGCAGGGGCGATGCTAGGGGGGGGCTCTGATGAGGACCTTGCCGTGCTTACGGCCTACGCCGAAAACTTTGGACTAGCCTTCCAGATTACCGATGACATTCTTGACGTAACCGGTGATCAAGCCGTGATCGGTAAACTGGTGGGGAGCGATGCCAGGAATCGCAAAACAACCTATGCGACGCTGTTTGGAATTCCCGAAGCCCGCCGAAAAGCCGAACAAGCCTGTTCCGAAGCCCTGACCGCTCTGGATAGACTAGGAAAAGAAGCCGATTTTCTGCGCCACGCGGTGCAATTTGTAGCCTTGCGTGAGTATTGAGAGCGTAGTTGCTTGCTGTGCGGTGGCGGGGATGCATCCTGTGTTCCTGGGGGTTTACGGGCATTTGCCTCTGTACATAGCACATGCTATCATTATAAAGCAAGAGCCTGTGACTGGGGTTTGGGTAAGTGACGCAGTATCCTAGTCAGAGATCCTTCCTCGAAGGCGGGCCTAAAAATCCGCCATCGGGCACATCGATGAAGTTCCTGGTGTTGGCTACCGACGCCCAGTTGGGGGCTGATACTGGGAGTTAAGGATTCGGGGCGACCTACAATGGCATGTAGGCGTTGACCCTGGTTCCGCGGAGACCCAAGTGCGTGGGGATCGTCAAGTGAACTATGGCTTGGGATAGAAACCTGTTCGTGGTAGACGCTGCGTGCAGTGTAGCCTGCCATGAGTGGTGGCGGTGGATACCCATGAAAGTGTTCGGGAAGTGAGGGCCCTCACGGTCCGGACATGGGTCGAAACCGTTTCTGCAAAAGAGGCTAGGGGAAGGATAACTCTGCCGAGGAAAACTCCTAGGCTGTCCAATGCGGGCAGGTCAAAGATTGAAGTGTAGTCTAAGTGGCAATCCGTCCCCGGATATAGCTCCGGAGCTGGCTTTAAAGGGAAACCGCCTGTCCGGCGACGGCAGGTAACCAACTGGGAAAACCTGACGGACCTAAGCTACAGTATTTATTTGACCTGCTGTCACTTACCCCCTAACACAGGTGGGATATCAACCAGAATGGGTTGAGGTGCAATTTCCTTGCGAAACTGTGACCCAAGAGATCTCATCTGCCGTGCCCTAATCGTAGCGGCTGGCGTATTTTTGGCTACCGTATTCTTCAGCGTGATCGCGGAGATTGTCACCCGCAAATTGGCCAGTATCTACTTGGCCGTCGTCTTTTTACTCCTCATCATTATTATCAGCGTCATCTTTGATATAATAGGAACAGCTGCGGCAGCAACCGCATCTGATGAGGCTCCTTTTCACGCTAAGGCTTCGAAGAAGGTCTTCGGTGCTCAGCAGAGCGTGTATCTGGTGCGTAACGCCGACCGGGTTGCAAATTTTACCCAGGACGTAGTCGGTGATATCGCCGGGATTGTTGCTGGTGCCCTGGGTATTTCCCTAATGGTTCAGGTGGTCTTACTAAGTCCGGGGCAGGACATTATTTTCTTCAATGTATTGGCCACCGCCCTAATTGCCTCGATGGTGGTCGGTGGTAAAGCATACGGTAAGACAATTGCCGTTCGGAATCCTTACGAAGTGATTTTTATGGCAGGAAGGTTTCTGGCTCTGGTTGAACGGATTTGCTTGTGCAACATCACCGGACCCAAAAGGAGCCGGGCCGTAAAGAAGAAGAAGGTGAAGCGTACTTGACCGAGATACTGGAGCGGATTAACACCCCCCGTGATCTGCGCCCGCTTTCCCTGGACGATATGGATACACTGGCCGAGGAGATTCGGGAGCTAATCGTCCGCACGGTCAGTGAAACAGGCGGCCATCTGGCGCCGAGCCTTGGCGTGGTTGAACTATGCCTTGCACTGCACCGGGCCTTTCAAGCCCCTAACGACCGCATCATTTGGGATGTCGGCCACCAGTGTTATACCCACAAGATTATCACCGGGCGGCGTGATCAGTTCGGCACACTTCGCCGGTACGAAGGGCTGAGCGGCTTTCCCTCCCGTCTGGAGAGCATCTATGACATCTTTGGTACGGGTCATAGCAGCACCTCAATTTCCGCTGCTCTTGGGATGGCCGTGGCCCGTGACTTACGCGGCGACGAGCGTTCAGTTGTCGCTGTTATCGGTGACGGTGCTATGACTGCAGGCATGGCCTTTGAGGCTCTAAACCACGCCGGACACCTGCACAAACGGCTAGTAGTGGTTCTTAACGACAATGAAATGTCGATAGCCAAGAACGTTGGCGCCCTATCGGGTTACCTTTCCAGACTGCGCACCGATCCAATGTACTCCCGGGGCAAGGAAGAGTTTGAGACCCTAATGAGGCGGATTCCGGCCATTGGACCCCGAGTACTGAGGTGGGGCGAGAGAGTTAAGGACAGCCTGAAGTACCTAGTCGTACCCGGTATGCTGTTCGAAGAGCTAGGGTTTACCTATCTCGGTCCTGTCGACGGCCACAACATCGCGGCTATGGTCAATGTCTTCAACCAAGCGAGGACGGCGGACGGTCCGGTACTGGTTCATGTGCTAACCCGTAAGGGAAAGGGCTATGCGCCGGCTGAGGCTAACCCAGACAGGTTCCACGGTGTGGGCCCGTTTCAGATTGAAACAGGTAAGACCCAGAAGAGAGCCAGGGTATCCTATACGGAGGTATTCGGCCGGACTGTGATGCGTTTAGCCCAGGACGACGAACGAATAGTAGCGATTACGGGAGCAATGACTACCGGAACCGGTTTGGTGGAGTATTCGCGCCGGTATCCGGACCGCTTCTTTGATGTTGGCATTGCCGAACAGCACGCTGTTACTTTAGCGGCCGGTTTGGCCGTTGAGGGGATGCGCCCGGTGGTTGCCATTTATTCCACCTTCCTGCAGCGCGCCTTCGACCAGGTGGTCCACGACGTCTGCTTGCAAAAACTCCCTGTTGTGTTTGCGCTCGACCGCAGCGGACTGGTGGGAGACGACGGGCCGACCCATCAAGGTATCTACGACCTGTCATACCTGCGGATGATTCCAAACATTGTGATCGCGGCACCCAAGGATGAGAATGAACTGCAGCACCTCCTCAAGACAGCGGTTGACCATGGCGGTCCGATGGCGGTGCGTTATCCAAGGGGCACTGGAACAGGCTGTCCCCTGGATCAGGAACTGAAGGATATTCCGGTTGGCAAAGGTGAAGTGGTTAGGGACGGGGATGACGTAACCCTGCTGGCGATTGGCAACATGGTGCAAGTGGCCCTAGAGGCTTCCGAGATTCTGAACGAAAAAGGAATTAACGCAGCCGTTATCAACGCCCGGTTTGTGAAGCCGCTGGATATTGACCTCATCACCAGCTATGCCAAGCGGACCCGTATTGTCATCACCCTGGAAGAAAACACGACGTGCGGCGGTTTTGGCAGCGCCGTGCTCGAGCTGTTGTCCGCCAAGGAAATTGACGGGGTTCGGGTGCGCATGATTGGGATTCCGGACATTTTTGTGGAGCATGGAAAGCCGTCGATCTTGAGAGAAAACTACGGCCTAACCACCGATACGGTTGTTGAAACAGTGATTAGGGAAAGACGGCGCGCCCCTAAGCTTCGGTTGGCCGTTAAGACGAGGTAGGCAAAGGTGGCCAAAGGACGTCTCGACATATTGCTCGTGCAAAGAGGTTACTATCCCAGCAGGGAACAAGCCCGGTCGGCGATTATGGCCGGGCGTGTTTTTGTTGACGGCGATCGGATAGACAAGGCCGGGACGGGGGTGGCCTTTGAAGCGGAGATCGATATCCGGGGGCAGGACAACCCCTTTGTCAGCCGCGGCGGATTTAAACTGCTCAGGGCCATCGAAGTGTTCGGGCTGGACCTGAATGGGAAGACGGTGCTTGACGCGGGGGCATCTACCGGTGGGTTTACCGACTGCGCCTTGCAGGCCGGTGCCAATCACGTCATCGCCGTAGACGTGGGGTACGGGCAACTCGCCTGGAAGCTGCGCAATGCAATTAATGATCCTTTGTTTGGATTTATTAGTGACCGGACAAAAAGTAAGTTGGGAAGGAGAATCCCATACATCCGTTATGGTTCGCCCATTATCGGAATAGCATTTATTCTTAGCTGGTTGATCATTGGCGGCCCAGATGCAAGTCAAACGGTTATGTTTATCCAAATGACTTTGCTTTTGTTTATTTTTGATGCTCTATACACGGCTATCGCGACGAGTATTTATGTGATGCCCTTTGAAATGGCTGTTTCTAATAAAGCGCGAAGCAGCATATTCATA
>JAHRFU010000049.1 GCA_019084485.1 Desulforudis sp.
AGAGAAAAACAATAAATCAAAGAATGATGAAATCATGCTTAACTTGCAACGATTCGTAATTACAACCGAGAGAGAAAAAGAGAGTACAGGAAGAATCGGGAACTTCTGGTACAAGATTTGTCCCGGACATGTCAAACATGTCCAGACACAGATATAGATATAGAAGTAGATAAAGATAAAGATAAAGAAAAAGATAAAGACAAAGATAAAGAGAAAGATAAAGAAAAAAGACTAAAGAAAACTGTTGATGTTTTTGAAAGCTTCGCTAAAGAGGATGTGGAATTACTGAATGCACTACAGGATTACGAAAGGTTGCGAAAAGGAATCAAGAACAAAGCCTTGACCCCTCGAGCCAAAGAGCTGCTATGTACTCAGTTACGTAAACTGCAGGGAGAAGGGGTACGGGCGCAGGCGCACATTCTGGCGCTGGACGATTATAAGCAGGTCAAGGTCGGACTCTTCTCCAGCGGTACCGCGAGCTACAGGATGGCCTTGTGGAGGCCCGGTAAGACCTTCCCGCAAGGGAGGCGCGGGCCAATGAAGCAGGAATCAATGAAGCGCTATTGTCTGGGATTTCAGAATCCCGCGACTTTAGTCGTGGAGAGGTTCAACTGGCCGGATTAGTACAAGCCAGGGATTGCCAACAACCTCACTGGTGCTTATAATGGCAACAGGGGAGGTGAACCGGATGAACACAACCCAGAAAGTCATTATCGTGCTTGGAATCATTGCCTTAATTGTTGCTGTGTTTGTTGCTCCTGCTACCTACACCGAGACCATTGAAACCGATGAAGCTGTTGGGGTCATTGTTGCTGTGACCGCTGGTCTTGCTTTGGTGTTTGGGAGTAAGAAGGACTAGTCAAATATTTTACCCCTCTTCTTTTTTTGAGTGATCACATCTGCTAGTTGCCGCTCACGGTCATAATCGGACAACATTTCCTCGCGTTCCGGGTTAACCTTTGGTCAACTGGCCGATTTGCCGCGTCAGTTCATCTATTTCGGCAGCTATCTGATGCAAGCAAGACGAAGGGTTCCTATACGTCAATCAAATACTAAGCCATATCCTGCGGGCCATATACTTAGATGACGTGCGCCCCCCCTGAATCAGAGTGTGGGACCGGGGTGTGTACCCTTTAGGCCGCTGCAAGGCGGCCGTATTTATTTCAGGGGCAAGAGGCAGGGTATGGTCAGGATTTGAAGTACCAAATCTTAGCGCCTGGATACGCGTCTGCGGGTTTTGTGGTAGGTAGCTAAGAGGGCGGCTCCGGTGAGCCCGCCGGTTACATCTAGGAGCACGTCGCTGAGCTTGGATGTCCGCTCGGGATTGAAGTACTGATTATACTCATCTCCGGCAGCAATCAGGGCGAGGATGAGCAGGGTCAGGATAAAGGGTCTGGGCGCACGGGTGGAAGCGGTGGCACGGAACAGGAGAAAGCCCAGAACAAAGTAGACCAGGACGTGCAGGGCTTTCCTGAAGAGGAAGTTGGCCTGGCGGGCGGCTTCGTGGCTGACTGCGGTCAGGTCGATACCAAAGAGTTTCTCAACGGCCGGCACCAGGTAGGGCAGGTCGGTGATGAAGATGTGCGGGAGCGAGGACAGGTAGGCAATGAAAGCCAGCCAGGCAAAGACTGGAAACCAGGAGTAGGCGAGTCGTGACACTTCTGGCATTCTCCTTAGTAGTGACTTAACCCTTAGCCTACCATTCCCTTCCTTGCATTTCAAGGTTGTACCCCGGCAGTCGCTACGGGCACAATCCCGGGCCGGTAAAGGCGATCGATTATCTTGAGCGGGTACTAGCCAGATAAACCGACTAGTATTTTCTAACGCTGGGAAGGTTTGCAGCGATCCTTGTCGAATTAGCCAATTGCATCCCTTTTAGCAGGAGAAGCAGAAGTGAGCGAAACCAAAGCCCAGCTGTCCTATCAACCCATGCTGCATCTTAACCTCAGGCCTTTTATCGTGGTCGGACTGTGGACGATCCTCTTTTCTTCACCCTTTTTTCGGGGGCTTTTCTTTCAGCCGGAGTTGCTGACGGCACACATCCTGACCGGGGTGTTGTTCCTGCTGTGCGTTTACGATCAGGTGTTGCGCCGGGATCTTGCGTTCCGGTTTTCCGGTCTTGAATGGGCGATGGTCGCCCTGGTGGCGGCCTATGCCTTATCGCTGTTTACGGCGGTGCATCTCCGCCCCGCAGTTGGGGAGTTATTGAAGGTTATCAACTACCTGATGATCTTTTGGATAACCATCCGGGTGGTGCGTACGGAACGAGATTTGGATCGGGTGCTACTGGTCGCCTATGTGGGGGCGCTTGGGGTCGCCGTAATTGGAGTATTGTCTGCAGCGGGGGTGTTTAACTTCCCTGGGGGGTTTGTGGGCGGTCGCATCTACTCCACCCTGCAGTACCCGAACACGCTGGGTATATTCCTTGGTATGATGAGCGTTATCGGTGTGGCCTTGAGTGTCAAGACGGACCGGCTGCTGGTAAAGCTTTTCTTTGCGATCGGCGGTGCTCTTTTGATTACCGTAGTCCTGGGGACGCATTCACGGGGCAGCTGGGTCCTGTTCCCCTTCATCCTGGGGGGCTTTGTGGCAGCAATGCCGGATGCCTACCGCTGGCGGGCGGCCTACCACATGCTGGTTCAGGTGGGGGCGGGGCTTTTTGCCGCGAAGGGCTTTTTCAATGCGCTTCAGGCCGGTGAGCAAACTGCGGCGCTTCTGTACCTGGGCGTGGGTTTGGCGGCGGCCGTTGTTTTACAAGTTATCTACCACTGGCTGGGCCAGTGGTTAAACCGGGATGAGGTGGCTGATGCCACTCGGCGGTTGGTGGCTCTCGGAGGCGTTGGTTACTTCTGTCTGGTATTGGCACTATATGTGGCTTATGCCGGCACCGCCATGCCCTCTTCCGCAGGGAATCTGCTTTCCAGAGACGTCACCGCTCGCGCCGAGACTATTTCCGGAGAATCTCTTGAATCGCGCATGGAAATGAACCGAGATGCCCTGCGGATAGTTCTTGACTACCCGGTGACCGGAGCCGGTGGGGGCGGATGGAATGCTCTTTACCATCAGTATCAGTCCTATCCCTACTGGAGTACCGAGACACACAACTACTTTTTCCAGACCTGGGTAGAGGCC
>JAHRFU010000081.1 GCA_019084485.1 Desulforudis sp.
AGGCTGAGCCCTCTACAAACCGGCCGGCACTCCAAACCAGAAGTACTAGGCCAAAAACGACAGCCAGAAAAGCCAAGGTCATAAGAGTGTTGAGCCTCCCTTCTGGTTTGGAGTGCCGGCCGGTTTGTAGAGGGCTCAGCCTCCGCCGCACGCCATTTCGGCATGCCGCCGCTTTTGATCGGCATGGTGATCGTCGGCTTTGGTACCTCCGCACCTGAGATGGTGGTCTCGGCGCTAGCGGCCTCGCAAGGCAACTCCGGCATTGCCCTAGGTAACGCCTACGGTTCGAACATTACGAACATCGCACTGATTTTGGGGCTGACGGCGCTGATCAGTCCCATCGCCGTACATTCGCAGGTGTTGCGTAAGGAATTACCGATCCTAATTGCCATCACAGCCCTAGCCGCCTGGCAGCTTTTCGACGGCGAGATAACTCGCGTCGATGCCGCAGTGCTGTTAGGCGTGTTTGCCGTGCTGATGGGGTGGACTATCCGGCAGGGCATGCTTAAAAGAGCCGATACACTGGGCAGCGAGATGGAACAGGAACTGGAGGTCCGGGCCATGCCGATGCGCCGGGCCTTGCTCCGGCTTGTTGTCGGACTGATCCTGCTGATTGCCGCTTCCCGCGTCCTGGTCTGGGGCGCCGTTGAGATCGCCAACGGCTTTGGGGTCAGCGACCTAATCATCGGGTTGACCATTGTAGCGGTAGGTACTTCGCTGCCGGAACTGGCCTCATCGCTCATCGCCACTCGCAAGGGGGCGCATGATATTGCACTCGGTAATGTGCTCGGTTCCAACCTGTTCAACACCTTGGCTGTGGTCGGAGTCGCGGGGACGATTCACCCAATGGCGGTTGGGCCGGAAGTCTTCTCCCGGGACATTCTGGTTATGGCCGCGCTGACCGTCTCACTGTTCATCCTAGGCTATGGCTTTCGGGGTCCGGGCCGCATCAACCGTTTCGAAGGTGCGGCCCTGCTGGCCAGCTACATCGGCTACACAGCCTACCTGGTGAGCAGTGTCTATGGAAGCCTAGATGTAGCGGTAGTAGTCGGCGGCTACCGCCTGGACGGCCTGGGGTAGGTTCGCGACTTGTTCATAGGTGCCCTTGGTGGTCAGCGTACCCACTCTTTCACCGTCTTCCGTGGGGATTTGGAAATTGGAGAAGGCGATAAACCCGTCCTTATGGACGTCGCTGAGAGACCCCACGGCTAGGTCGGCGTCCTTGATCACGGACAGTCCAATAGTACCGATTATTTCGCCTAGCTCCCCCCGCATGAGTTGGAAGGCTAGGGAGTAGGCAGCGGGCGTGGTGCGCCTCCCTCGGCCCTTGCCGATGATGCGGCTCGATCTTTAACCCAAACGCTGGAAGATGGCCTGTTCGGTTCTTAAGTACGCCCTGGTGGCCCTTCTCCAACCGTCTTCCGCAGGCTGTAAGCCTAGTGATCTTACGCATTGCAGAGCTTTGACAATCAGGAGTAGAACGGCCACTAAGGGTGTCCACCGATTGACAAGACGCCGCATCCTGAGGCGGGGCTGTTCGGTAGACACGGTCAGCACCTCTTTCCCCCGGAATAGTACCTTTGTTGCTGAGATAATGCAGCGGCACCTGATCCCTAGAGGTTTCTGCCGGTTGCTTGCCCAGTAGCCCAGCACGCGTTTACCATGGCTTATCGTTCATTTTCACTAATCCGATTTTGCGCCGCGATCGGCGTTTGTAAACTATCGACATCAGAAGTACGCAAAGGACCCCGACTGTAGCGCCTATCCCTAACGATAAGAAGAACTTGTGCCAAATTGCTGTGTTTGGATCGACGATCGGAATGATGACCATCGAAATGAAGAAGGAAACAATCGCCAAAACGGAGGCCACTGTATACATGTGTTTCCGGCTCTGGCGGCCGGCCACTCCTTTGACCACCGCCTCCGCACCGGCTGTAGCGATAATCGATCCGATGACCCAGAAAAGTGCTCTGAATATCCACACGTGTCATCACCGCCTTAAGGTCATTATACCAGACCGGAGCAGGGGAGTGCTCCAACCATTCCCCGCCGCAATGGATAAGGCCCCCCGGTGTCGGGGGGCCTTCGCTTCACTTAGTCTCTTTTGGTGTCTGGTAGAGGGTCGTTTATGGTGACTTCCGTTCCGATGTCAGGGGTTAACCTTTTAGAGAGTTCCAGGTCCATATTGTTTTCGGTTTTGAAAGCCTCGGCTGTGGGCGGCGCCTTGATTTTTCCCTTGGCAGGGGGCACATCAACACCGGCCACAAACTGCCGCTCGTCCTTGCGGTTGCGTTTTTTGGGCAAAACAAACACCTCTCTTTTAAGATTGGGTCTATTGTCTCTCGGCGGTGGCCGCGTTATTCTGGGGCGAACGCCTTTTCACGAAGTAAGAAGCATTGATTGGCCACCACTTTACGATCCTGTTCGAAGGGATTATGGCCAAGACGCCGGTATGACCGAAACAGCCTGCGTGCAGCGCAGATTAGGGCAGCGGGCTGGGACTGTTGTTTTGGGTTCTCCGGTGCAACCGCATGAACTGCTGGTTGGAATCCTGAGATAAAAGGTTTTGTTCTGATCTAACGAAACAATTATCAAAGGCTAGTATGAGAGAGAGAGGATTCATCATTACAGAGGCTCGGGATCGGATACTCCTTTGTGCCTACCGATGCCGAATCGGCAGCGCAGTGGCCACTGAGCGCACTAGGTGATCGTGATCGAAACTCCGACGAATCCCCTGCTCAGCGTGATCGACATTCGAAAGGTCGGGGCGTTCGCAACCTCCCACGTGAAGATGTCCGCTACCTAGAGGGTGTATGAATCGGGGTTACCGACTCCCTTTTGAGGTTCTCGGTGGGCATCGAGTTTGTTGAGTCTGTGACGGCGGACGGGAACAAGGTCACTTTCACCCTTTCGCGGCCGTATGCCCCGTTTCTGGAATGGGTCGCCGGGGTGGGATGGTGATGGTCCGCCGGAACGGTACTACTAGCCAACATCGCCGCTGATCTCTGGCAGCAGCGCCTGGATCCGAGGGTGAAAGATGCATATTAACTACTGGGAACACGCCACAACCAGTGTACAGGGCCGTATCGGCGGCGCTTTGCTGGGGGCCGTTCTGGTCGCCGCCTTGATCGGCCCTATCGTGGCCGGATCAGCCGATCTCCCGTCCAGGGACATCTTCCACCCGCCTTCAGCCGCCCATCCTCTCGGAACCAACGACTTCGGGCAGGACGTGCTCGGCCTGTTACTGGCCGGCGCGCGGCTTTCCCTGACGGTGGCTCTGTCTGCGGGGCTGCTCACGACCGTCCTTTCCGCCTTGGTGGGTGCCGGGGCCGTTATGACCGGAGGTCTTTGGGACAGGGTGTTGATGCGGTTCACGGATGTAATGCTGGCCGTACCCTCCGTGGTCGTAATCATCGTCATTGCGGCCTACCTCCGGTTGAATCCGGTCGGCTTGATCCTGCTGATCGCCCTCTTCGGATGGCCGGGCACGGCCCGTGTGATACGCGCCCGGACGCTGACCCTTGTCGGTCGCACCCACGTCCTGGCCGCCCGGACCTTTGGGGCAGCCAAGCCTTACCTTCTCTACCGGCATATCCTACCGGACTTGGTTCCTCTGCTGCTGGTGGGTTTTCTGCAGAGCGCCCGCCGCGCTGTCTTCCTGGAAGCCGGTCTGGCTTTTCTTGGCATTGGGGACCCCACCGTGGTGAGTTGGGGGATCATGATCCAAAACGCCCTGCGCTTCTACTATATGGAAGCCTGGGTGTGGTTGCTGCTGCCCCCGGCACTGGCCGTCGCCGCTACCATCCTGGCGTTCAACCTGCTGGGTAATAGCATCGAGCAGGCCGTTGATCCGAGACTAAGACGTTTGCATACAAAGGGAGTAGCTAATGCTTAGCATTCAGGACCTTTACGTAAGCTATGGAGAAGAGACTATCCTAAGCCTGTGCGGCGCGGTATTCTGTGGGCGATCGGTCGCATCGGGGAGAAGAACCCGGAGCTTGTGGCGGAGGCTGTTCCTGAGGTGGAAGAACTGCTGCAGGATCCTGACCCCGAGGTCCGCGGGTATGCTGCGTGGGCGCTCGGTAAACTTGGAGTGCCAAGTGCCGGGCTAAATGACATGTTGGCTGACGAGGCGGAAATTGAACTTTGGGATCAGGGCCGGTTGATGCACCCGACGGTGGGGGCGCTGGCGCGCGAGGCCCTGAAGCGCAGCGAGGCTGCCATTGGTCTTGAACCTACAACTTGTTAAGTACGGTACAAGATATCAGCTTCGACCCGTTGGACGCTCTGACATCCGGTCAAAATCATGGCCTGCCTCAATTCCGACGTCATACGTGCCAGTACTGTGCGCACACCGTCGGTCCCTCCGCCGAAAGCTCCGACCACCAGTGGACGGCCGACTAGAACGGCCCGTGCCCCCAGGGCGAGGAGTTTCAATACATCACTTCCACTACGGACACCACCGTCGGCTAGGACAGTGACCGATGTGCCCACCGCTTCAACAATGGCTGGAAGGACTTCAGCGGCCCCAGGCGAGTGATCGAGGATTCGACCTCCGTGGTTGGAGACAACAATGGCCTTGGCTCCGGCCTCCATCGCCAGAGTGGCCTCATCGGGGGTCATGATCCCCTTAAGAACAAAAGGAAGTGCCGTCAAGGCAATAACCTTTCGCAGTTCGGCGACGGTTTTCGGGCTTACAGGTTGGCCTTTAAGGACCATAGTGACCAAACCCGCACCGTCGATGTCAATCCCGACCGCCCGTGCCCCAGCTGCTTCGGCTCGGCGGAGTCTGGCCACAATCTCATTATGGGCGCGGGGTTTAATGAATGTGATGCCCCATCCGTTCTCCCCGGCGATGGCTTTTAGGCCGGCATCAAACATTGTCGGATCGGCACCGTCGCCGGAGCACCCGATGCTCCCGGCAAGGCGGCTTCCTTGAATCACCGCTGTGATAAACTCCAGTTCAGTGAGAGCACCGCCCATGTTGTAGGGTGTTCCAGTCATCGGCGCGGCCAGAATCGGCGTATCCAGCGGGCAGTCAAAAAGCGTCATCGCCGTTTCCGGCTCGGTTACCCCGTGAATCGTCCGCATATTGAAACGATAGCGAGCTAGTGCCTCAATGTTGGCCTTAAATGATGCGCCGGTTCCGGTCCCTCCCATCCCGGGGACTTCTCCGGCACATACCCGGCCGTCACAGGACGGGCAGACACGGCAATAGCCCTTAAGCTTTGCTTTGGCGGCGTTTCTGATTTCCGGTAAGTTGATCTCCCTACACCCCCTTGAACAGGATTACATAGCTACTATTCATCATACTATAGACTTCTAGTGTCGGACCATCCATCCGTACCAGTCAGCTTGGCTTCGAAGTCTTAATGGTATGGTCTTAGAAGCGATTGGTATTCAAGATCAGTTGGTGCGTTTTCAGGAAGAGTAAGGATCATTCCTCTGTCTTCTTGAGTTTCTGTGGTTTCCGCTTAGTCTTCTCCCAGATCTTTTGCTGAACCGGCGCATGCTCGTCCGTACTCACGGATAACCAGCGGTTGTGCCTTTCACCGCTTTCAGATGCTTAAACAAGTTGTTGTGGCATCTGACGGTTTACAGGCAAACAGATACTTTGTGTGAGTTGAACACTTGGAGATAATTCAACGGAGTATGTGCGGTTTCCTGTTCAGCTATCGATAGGGCGCAAAGGATTTTGCGGCAGCATATGATGTTTGAACGATGGTTGTGTATGGAGGGGCTTGTTGATGCAATACACCGTTCAGAGTGGAGACACGCTGTTTGCGATCTCACGCCGGTTTGGCGTGGATATGCAGGATCTCCTGGGAAGTAACCGCTGGATTCATGACCCGAACGACCTGAAGGTAGGCAGGGTGATCGAGTTGCCGGGCAGGTTCGCCAGATCAGCAGCGGAATGTCCGGTTCCAGAGCCCCAGATTGCACGGTTCGTGCCTGCAGGGGCCACGGTCAAGGAAAGGATCGTCAGACTGACGGGTGGGCGTGTTCCGGAACGGGTGTTTGCTTTCAGAGTGGAAGGGATCAGAGCCTTCAACGGTATTGTGGTACTGCAGTTTACCTGTGCCCAAGGCTGGCAGGAGGTGTATAGCCGGTTAGACATCAGGCGTCCTTTGGAATTTCTCGCTTTTGGGCCTCTGCTCGGGAACGAACGGGAACAGGTGGTTATCGGGGAACTGTCTAACGTCTACGCAGTTCGGTCATTTATGGTGCTGGGTACCCACGGGGGACGGACATCAGTGTTACTTGACCAACGGGATGTGGAACTGCCCCCCGGCGCCTTTCGTATCCGGAACGGTCATCTGCTGGTCGGCCCGTTGACTCAGGGAATACGTTATTCCTGGAACGGAACCGGCTTCATCCGAACCCGATACTAGCTGAGGTAAGCTAACGCTCCCTTAATAAAGTAACGGCACCCCTAGACGGGGTGCCGTGGCCTCAGTATCTTACGCTTGGACGAAACTTGTCCAGCGCCCCCAGCACAACGTGGGCCAGGCCAAACCCAAGGATGCCCGCTCCGAGCTTTCCACCGATGGTACGACCCAGAAACGAAACCGCGACGCCGGTTCCCAAGACGGCTTTACTTGTGGTTGTGCCCCTCAACGTCGCTCACCTCCTTGCTGAGATTAATTCTTAGTCTTTCCCGGTTGACCGGTACTACACCTGGGATTCCGGAAACGCTACACTCACGCTCCATTCCTGATACATCTTTCTGCTATTAATGCCCTTGGCTATCGATAAAACACTTGCCCAGGGAGTTTGCCTATTTTCCCCACAATTGGCTCCGGTTCGAGTAGAATGCCAGCTTGATCATCTGTGAACTCCAGGTCGGAAGAAGGAAGATCTTTCTTGGCTGGTCTCATTAACAAAACACCAGGGCAGTGAATTATATGGAAATCTAGAGTCCAGTGCGTAAGGTGGCAATGTTTGATGGTCTAACTGTCCAGCAGTGGCTGACCTTTCTTTCCGGCTGCAACAGAGAAACCTGAAAGAAAGACGAGTCAACGGGGTGAGGAAGGGCAAGAAGCATGGGTAAAGTAGCGATTATCGGAGCGGGTTTCGCCGGTCACACAGCGGCCATGTACCTTGGTCACAAGCTGGGCCGCGACCACGAAATAACCATGATCAGCAAGCACGACTATTTTCTATACCTGCCTTCCCTGGTGTGGGTTGGGGTGGGCCATATGCGCCCGGAGAAGGTCTGCGTTCCGCTGAGACCGATCTATGACCGGTTCCAAGTCCGATTTGTGCACGGTAAAGCGACCTCCGTCCATCCTGACGAAAACTACGTGATGGTGGATAAAGCGGATGGAACGGGATTACAGAGGGTCGATTACGACTATTTGATCATCGCCACCGGACCGAGACTGGACTGTGAGGGTACGCCCGGGCTGGGTCCGGCATACGGGCACACCCTGTCGATTTGCTGGCTGGATCACGCTGTCCACTGCCGGAGCGTCTATGGTGAATACGTTGAACGGATGCGGCGTGGGGAGAAGGTACGGATGGTGATCGGCATGGGCCACCCCGGAAGCACTTGCCAGGGGGCGGCGTTCGAATACATCACCAACGTGCACAAGGACCTGGTAAGGTTAGGGGTACGCGACCGGGCTGAACTGGTATGGTTTTCAAACGAACCGGCCTTGGGCGACTTCGGAGTTGGGGGAATCAACAGTAAAAGTCGGAACGGGATGCTCTCCAGTGAGGAGTTTGTCAGGAGCATCTTTCATGAGTTCGGGATCGAATGGCAGGTCCGCAGGGGTGCCCGGCAGGTGGATGCGGACCGTATTTACTGGGAAGGCTTCGACGGTCGATTTGGGGAGACCCAGTATGACTTGGCCATGCTCATTCCCCGGTTTTTGGGTGGGGTGTTGCAGTATGTGGGTCGGAATGGAGAAGATGTCTCCGGGCGCATCGTCAACGAGAGCGGTTTCGTTATCGTGGACGGCTACTACGGACTGTCTTACGAGAGGCTCATGTACACACCCGAGGCTTGGCCTGCTACTTACCAGAATCCAAACTACCGGAACATCTTTGCGGCCGGTATTGCTTTTGCCACGCCGGGCCCGATTTCGGCTCCGCACGTTACGCCCAACGGCACCCCGATTACGGTTGCGGCACCAAGAACCGGCATGGTGTCGGGAACGATCGGGCGTCTGGTGGCCATGAACGTCATTGGCCTATTGGAAGAAGGCAAGATGACCCACCAGGAACGCATGACCGAGATGTTCTCGGCCTGCATTGCTTCCGTAAGTGATTCTCTTTGGGATGGGGCAGCAGTGTCCATGACGGTCTTCCCAACAGTACCCAACTATCTGCGTTATCAGAATAAGTATGGGCGGGATCTGTTCAGCACCCGTATGGAGATCGGTTTGGCCGGTGCCTGGATGAAGCGGATTATCCACACGACCATGCTCTGGAAAGCATCGGGCAAGCCGGGTTGGCAAATCATTCCGGAATGAGGAGGCGGTCTCCATCGACATCACCAGAACCAATCGTTTCTGGATGTGCTTCAAGCCCTATCAGGCATGGTGTTTCATGGTCTTGAACGTACGCATTCTCTGGGGTGTTTACCACAGTAAACGGCTGCCCCGATTCGAAACCAAATACAAGGTCTGCTATGTTGTCCCGGGCGGGGGTTATCCACCGGCGATTGCCAACGCGGAGTTCCCGCCTGAGATCGGGGATCAGGTACTACTGGGCCGGTTGGAGTTTAAAGTAATTGATGTTCGGACGCTGGTCCCGCCAAAGGGCCGCTTCTGCTACCTGCAGGCCGTCTGTGTTCCCGTTACCGAAACTCTAAAACCCTTTGGCACTTACCAGCAAAACACACCTATTGACAACGAGGTATAGCCGGAGTCCATTAATTCCATCCTTCTGGCGAACAGTTGCGAAAGGAATCGAAATAGGGCGCAGAGAAAACAGCGTTATGAAAGAAGGTATCGTAAAGACTCTGCGTATGGTGTTGGTACCGTTAGGGTTGCTGCTGGTGTCTATCCTGCTGTGGCCGCGGTCACAGGCTGATCCGACGCTCGCGACCGTAGTTCAGTACGGTCCGTTTACGGTATTTGTGGTGGCAATGGCCCTCGGCTGGTGGTTTAACCAGAGCAGGGTCTTTTTTATTTCATTAGTAGCCCTTGTTTCCTACGTGTTCCTTTTTGCCTACGGGTTCGGAGATCTGAAGACCGACAGTGTTTCGGGTGCCGTCTACAACATCGTCAGCCTGCTACTGCCCTTGAATATCCTCTTGTTTGCCCTGCTAAGGGAGAGAGGGGTCTTAACATCTGGAGGCAAGGCGGCCATTGGCCTTGTTCTTGCCCAGGTATTCTTGATCTCGGCCCTGTTCTGGTCGAACGAGTGGCAGTCCTTGGCTGATCTGAGTATTGGGGTGCTAAGGGTAGGCGCAGATAACTGGACGCCTTTACCCGAATGGTCCCTAGTCGCTTTCGGCGGCACGCTGGTGATATTGCTCGCCAGGGCCGTGTTGAACAACTCTTTTGTGACCAGCTGTCTGTTTGCGGCATCACTTGCCGCCATAGTAGGCCTGCATTTTGCCGACCGAGTATCTTCAGCCTTTTATTTTACCATTTTCGGACTGCTTTTAGTTGTTGCCGTTCTTCAAAGAGCGTACACGCTGATCTATATGGATGAGCTGACCGGAATTCCCACCAGGCGTGCGCTCCGAGAAGCAACGATGAGGCTGGGTTCGAATTACACTATAGCGATGGTGGACATTGACCACTTTAAGCAGTTCAACGACCAATACGGACATGACGTAGGCGATCAGGCGTTGAAGTACATCGCCACTACTCTTGCTCAGGTCTCCGGAGGAGGCCGGGCGTTCCGACATGGCGGAGAGGAGTTTATCATCTTATTCCCCGGTCAGAAACTGGACGAATCGGCAGTGCATTTGGAGCGTTTACGGGAGGTAATTGCCAAAGGGGGATTCATCCTGCGCGGGAAAGACCGGCCTGAGAAAAAGCTCGAGCAGGGGCCGACTGCCAAAGGTTCCAGGAACAAGGTCCGGATCACCGTCAGTATTGGTATTGCGGAAAAGAGTAACAAACACCATGGGGCGTCCGAGGTGATCAAGTCGGCCGACCAGGCGCTTTACCGGGCTAAGAAAAAGGGCAGGAACTGTGTGAGCCGTTAGAACCCCTTTCCTCCGAACGATTCTGCATGGACAGGCAAAACAAGAGTTTTAGCACAACGGACTTCGGTCAAGGAAGCTCTGACCAACCTCCTCAGGGGAAGAAACACGGTCAGTATCAACGGCGTGAGGGTTACCCTCAGCACAGAACGGATCGGGATCGTACGTGAGGCCGGCGGTGCTTACTGGGATGCCATTCTGGATGACTAATGCGCGGGGATACTACAACCGGCTTCTGGAATTCGCAGACGGCCTGCAGAACTTTTCCGACTGGGTAAAGCGCCGGATCGAACGTGAGATTGTAAAATACGAGACCGGGGTGGATCCGGAGATTGCCGCTCTGGTGGAGAGGCTGGTGGAGGTAAAGCTTGCCGGCCGACTGGTTCGATCCGAAGAGAATGTGGAGTCCAAAGATACGTTGCTGGAAGACATCGACAAGTTCTTCTAAAAAAACTAAGGCCCGGTGTTGCCGGGCCTTGTACGCTTCCGGACTGACCCTTGCAGGCCGACCGGACAGCCGTATCATCTTTGTTCTACTTCTATTCTATATGCGGTGCATTTGTTCATCAATCCCCTAATAATTCCATTGCACGCCGATCTAGCGGGCACAACGGGGGAAGCCACCGAGTTTTCGGTGCCTGAGCCATCGTGACCGAGGTAGTCAGTTTATTTCCGGGTCGAGCTCCGGCTTCAGGTTGACCGGTTTAAAGTCATCCCGAATTCTGCCGTCGACCAAAACCACCACTGGGAAACGTCCGGCGTTAAAGGCCGCGCCAATCCGGCCCTCCGCATCCATAGCCAGAATTCCACCTTCAGCACCCTTTAGGTCGGCCAGCCTTCTCAAGGCAAATTCCACTGCCTGTTGCGGATGGAGCCCGCTAACGATCTGCTCATCCACATATTTGGCGGAGAGTGTTTCGATGAAAGCTTCGCCTACTCCGGTGCAGACCGTGGCACTGGTTGCGGAGGCAAATATTCCGCCGCCGAGAATGGGGGTATCCCCCACCCGTCCCGGCATTTTCAGGGAAAACCCTCCGGTTGATGAGGCCGCCCCCAACCCAGCCCCGTCCCAGACCACACAGCCCACAGTGTCGTGGTACTCGAGTCCGGTAAAGATGTTTTGAGTAGGGGTCTGCCCGCGGGCCAGGCTCTCCTTGGCCTGATGCCAGGCTTCGAGCTGTTCTTCCGAGACGCAATTCGCCTCGGGGAAGCCTTCCTGCCGGGCGAATTTAACCGCTCCGTCTCCGGCCAGGATCACGGTGTCAGTCTTCTCCATCAGCGCACAGGCCACCGAGATCGGGTTGCGGACCAGCCTGATCGCGGCTACTGCGGCGAAGCGGTGCGCTGCACCGTCGACGATGGCGGCATCCATTTCCACTTCACCGTCCAGGTTGAGGATCGAACCAAAGCCGCAGTTAAATCTAGGGGAGTCCTCCAAAACCCGCAGCACGGCCTCCATGGCTTGCACTCGATCTGCAGACAGAAGTCTGTACCCCTGCAGTGTGGCTTCTTCGAGAACCTCCATGAACTCACGTTCCCGGCTGGTGTCGAGCCCCCCGTGCACAGCAATAATATCCATAAGGTTATTCTCGGCAGCGGGCTTTGCTTCTATGCAGAACAAAGAGTACTAGAGCCGTAGGTTCTAACAAATCGACGGTTCCTTCGTTCGAAACCTGGACAAGGATCCAATCCACCGCGCCCTGGTCCAGTCCATGAATACAGTAGCGCATACGCTCGGGAAAAAGACGGTGGCTGAGTCCGTGGAAAATGAGGCCATTCTTAAGGTGCTACAGGATTTGAATGTTGACTTGAGCCAAGGTTATCACTTGGGCAAACCGGCCCCAACCCCCAGGAGCGAACGAATCTGCCTGTTTATGTAATCAGTCCACAAACATTACCAGCGCCATCTTCGAAACCGAACATAAGCCGGCTTCGTCTTACTAGTGCAAATCCTAAAATCAGTAATTGGAGGTACTAGTAAATGCGCTTACTGTTCCGATCCACCACCACAATCCTGTTAGCTCTCCTGCTCCTAGTCTCAGGCGTGGTTTACGCCTACGCGTCCACCGGGCGCACCCTGGAGGTCACCGTGCTGCCCGGCGTTAAGTTTGTGATGAATGGCAAGCAGCTTCCGGCGGGTAACAATCCGCAGCCCAATCACCTCGTCTACAACGGTAACGTCTATGTCCCGCTGCAGATTGTGGAAGAAATCTCAAACAAGTACGTGTTCTGGCACTCGGGTTCCTCAACCGTATATGTATGGGACAAGAATGTTCAGGCGCCTGCCGTCAGCTTCAAAGAGATCAACCCGGAACAGGCGCTGCCAGCCGTCAGAAACTGGGCGCAGCAATTCAGAAGTATTGAGACCGCCCAGAGTCGTACCATCGGCCAGAAGACCTATCTCTTAGTAACGAGGGGTGAAAAGCCGACCGGCGGTTACGGTGTCGCTATCACCCGGGTTGAAGACCGGGGCCACGAAGTGCTGGTTACCGTCCGGTATATCGAGCCGTCTGGCATAGTGACTCAAGCCCTGACCTACCCCCTGACCTTGGTGGAACTGCCCAAGGTTGACAAGCCGATCCGATTTGTCAGGGATAACGGTCAGGCTCTGCCCCAACTCCCGGAAACAGCCGAGTTGCAGCCGGTTATTGCGGGAACCGCGAATATAAAGCTATACGCTCTGAAGTGGGGCACCAATGAAGTAACCCTGACTGGCATCGCCAAGACCGCCGGCGCCAAGGTGAGCTACGAGGTCAGAGTGCCCTGGGGGAACGTAATCAGCCGCGGGACGATTACAGCCAAAGCCGGCGAGGTGTGGACTCCATTTACCATCACCGTTCAGAGAAGTGATTTTGAAAATAACGAACGGCTTCAGGTGAACTTCAACCGGTCGGGCGGGGATGGTAGCAGCGAGAGGCTTGTTACAAGCATTTATCGGGCTTTCAGCCGCTAAGCGGTAGCTCATTACAATTACAATTGAGCAGGGAGCCCCTGGGGCTTCCTGCTTGTTGTGTTCAGCGGGGAGATCAAAAGGCCGACAATTGATCCGTAGCTATGTGGTGCAATGCAGGAATTTGATGCTTTTTGAAGAAGGATTATCCATGTCTGTGCTCTAACCGACGTTAAAGGCGGAAGATATGATGACTCAACCGTCCAATGCGGACCACAAACCGCTGATTCTGATTGTGGACGACTCAAAATATTTGCGGATGAAACTGCGTCAGGTACTGGAGATTGATGGCTACAGGGTCACTGAGGCACACGATGGCGAGCAGGCTTTATCGTTATTCGAAGAGCTTCAGCCGGACTTGGTATTGATGGATTGTGTGATGCCGGTGATGGACGGTCTGGCGGCCTGCACTCGTATACAAACCCTTCCCGGGGGTGACCGTACCCCGGTCATAATGATCACCGGTCTCAGTGGTGACAATGCCGTGGACGATGCTTTTATCGCGGGGGCTACGGATTACATAACCAAGCCCATCCACTGGGCGGTTTTACGAAATCGCGTACGGCGCCTGACGCGGGCCAAGCAAACTGAGGCCACACTGGACAAGACAGAGGCTCTTGCGCGCTCCATCATTTCTAAAGCCCACGACGGGATCATTACCGTGGACACCAGCGGGGAGATAAAGTCCTTCAATCCGGCATGTGAACGCATTTTCGGCTATGCGCCCGCGGATGTGGTCGGAAAGAACATCAGTATGCTTTTTCTACCCGATTTTCACGATGCGGATGGATGCACAATTACCCAATTAACTGGGGAAGGCGAGCCCTGCGGGGTCAGCAAAGAGGTGATGGGGCGGCGCAATGATGGAACGGCCGTCCCCATAGAATATACATTCAGTGATTTTTGTGTACATAAGCAGTGTTTTGTTACTCTGATCCTGCGTGATATTACGGAGCGCAAACGCTATGAGGAAACGATCTGGCATCAGGCCTTTCACGATATCCTGACCGGCCTGCCGAACCGGATGCTGTTCAAAGACCGGCTTACCTTGGCCATGGCGCACGCCAAGCGAAATAATAAGGGACTGGCTGTTCTGTTTTTGGACCTCGACCGATTCAAGCTGATCAATGATACATTAGGTCACAACGTCGGCGACCAGCTACTATATTACATCGGGATGCGGCTGCAGAACTGCGTACGGGAAGATGACACTGTGGCCCGAATGGGGGGCGATGAGTTTACGCTGTTGCTACCCGAAATCTCGAAAGCGGAACACGCGGCCAAGATTGCGCACAAGGTGACTGAGGCCATCCGGCAGCCCCTGAGAATCGGCGAACATGATCTGTACATCTCCACCAGCATCGGAATCGTCCTTTTCCCCGATGACGGGCAGGATGCCGAGACCTTGATCAAGAACGCGGATACCGCGATGTATAGAGCCAAGGAGAGTGGGCGTAACCATTACGAGTTGTATA
Source organism: Desulforudis sp. (assembly GCA_019084485.1). GTDB lineage: Bacteria > Bacillota > Desulfotomaculia > Desulfotomaculales > Desulforudaceae > SURF-60. The sequence continues at coordinate 14,591 of JAHRFU010000081.1, forward strand.
CACCGTCGATGAACGCAAAAGCATCGGAGCGTCTGTCGATGGAAAACAGTATGCGCCGTGCTCTGGAGCGCGAGGAGTTTGTGGTCCACTATCAACCAAAAGTGAACGTCAAGACCGGAGAGATCATTGGAATGGAAGCACTGGTCCGCTGGCAGCATCCCGAACTTGGCCTGGTCTTACCGGGGGAATTCATTTCCCTGGCAGAAGAGAGTGGACTAATTGTACCCCTTGGCGAATGGGTTCTGGAGACAGCCTGCGCCCAGAACAAGGCCTGGCAGGATGCCGGTTTTGCGCGGGTGCGCGTGGCCGTCAACTTATCTGCCGGGCAGTTTCAACTTCAGAACTTGGTTGAAGTGGTTTCACGGGTCATAAGAACGACAGGCCTGGACCCCACCTGCCTGGAGTTAGAGATCACGGAGAGCATTGCGATGAGAAATGCGGAGCACACCGTGAGTGTCTTGAAGCACCTTAATGAGATGGGGATCCAGCTTTCGATCGATGATTTCGGTACCGGTTATTCCTCACTAAACTACCTTCGCCGTTTCCCCGTGAACAAACTCAAGATCGACCGCTCTTTTGTGGCCGAGATCGGTACTGGGTCGCACAACGGTGCCATCGCCTCGGCGGTCATTGTGCTGGGCCGGAGCTTGGGCATGGGGGTAATTGCGGAAGGGGTTGAGAGCGAGGAGCAACTCAAATTCCTCAAAGATCACGACTGTTTTGAAATGCAGGGATTCTTGTTTGGAAAGCCGATGTCTGTCGAGGATTTCACGGAGTTTCTAATCAGGCAGTCACAGACTTGCGGTGATAGACCCGAAGTCGGAGAATAAGTTAATCTAGATCTTGATCAAAAGTATTTGTTATAATGCCGGTACCGGAGGGGTGAAGATGGAAGAACTCCTGATGTGTGTGTGAATTCACTGGAAAACTCGGCATGCAGCAGTCCAAGGTTTCCTACCACCTCGGCGTACTAAAAGAGGCTGGCCTGATCATCGAGGAACCGCGGGGGAAGTGGAGCTACTATCGGCTGAATCGAGGGGAGATTCAGGCTTATGATTCTGTCGGCCCGTCGGGTGGGACCCACCGGGATGGTTTTCGGCTTGGATATGACCGAAGAGATGCTGGTGGTAGCCAACCGGAATATTGAGCAATCGGGATTGAAGAACATTAAGCTGCTCAAGGGTGATATCGAACATATGCCTCTAACGGACAATGCCGTGGACGTAATCATCTCTAACTGCGTCATAAACCTCTCCCCGGACAAGGCGCGGGTACTGCGCGAGGCTTTCCGGGTACTTAAGCCGGGGGGGCGCTTTGCCGTGTTCGACATTGTGCTGGAACAGCCGCTACCGCAAAGGTTGCAGGGAGATACCGCCCTCTGGTCGGCTTGTATCTCGGGAGCGTTGTTAAAGGAGGAATACCTTCGCTTGCTGGGGGCAGCCGGCTTTAAAGAGGCCTCAATCGAAGTCCAAAACTACAGTTGCGGGGACTAGGAACTCTCTAAGCTCGGGACGCTGGCTACCGGTATCAAGAGCGGGTTTATCCGGGCGAAGAAGCCTTCTCTGCCGTTTATAAATCAGGAGGGAGCGGGCTTGCGCCCTGCTGTACCGGATGATTTGCCGCGCATAAGCACTCTATTGAAAGAAAACGGGTCTGCCCCGATTTCGCTTACGTTCTGGTGAAGCATCTTTAGTGGCAATAGTCTGTGATGACCCGGTTATGATAGTGTCGACAGGCATGCAGGATTCTGGCTGAACAGGACGAAATATGGGTGGTGCCCCGTAGAATTGTCCGGGGATTAGCAGTTGACAGTCTTGGAGGAGATATTGATGCCCGAACTTGCCTATTTGAACGGAGAACTGACCGAGCTTAATGATACGGTGGTCTCCATTAATGACCGGGCCTTCCTTTTCGGTGACGGAGTATACGAGGCTGTGCGTTCCTATCAGGGCCGCCTCTTCGGAGTAGACGAGCACGTTGCCCGTTTGGTCCGCAGTGCTGCGGCCATCGACTTGAAACTGCCTGCGGATGCCGCCGCGTTTAAGGAACTGGTGGGTACGGTCCACCGCAAGAGTGAGATTTCGGATGCCCTGGTTTATATCCAGGTGAGCCGCGGTGCCGAGCCCCGCAACCACCTCTTCAGCCTGGACCTTGACCCCGCGGTGCTGATCACCGTGCGCCATCTTCCGGATTACCTTTTTAGCGATCATCTGGAGCCTTTGACCGCGATTACCGTGCACGACGGCCGGTGGGACATGTGCCACATTAAGTCCACATCGCTGTTAGCCAACATATTGGCCAAACACAAGGCCCGGGAAGCCGGGGTGGACGAAGCGGTCTTTGTCCGGTCCGACGGCGTGGTAACGGAGGCCTATGCCAGCAATGTTTTTATGGTGCGGGATGGGAATGTACTGACCCACCCGGCCGATAACCGGGTGCTCGGGGGGATAACGCGAAGGTTTGTCCTGGACCTCTGTCCCCGACTCGGTCTGAAGGCGTTCGAACGCCGGTTCACAAGGGAAGACATGCTCTCGGCCGATGAGGTCTTTGTGACCAACTCGGTGCACGAAATTCGCCCGGTAGTACAGGTTGACGGCCGCCAAATCAGTGACGGTGAACCCGGAAGGGTAACTGTCCGGTTATTGCACGCCTACCGGACATTAACCGTGGATCCGGAGGGTGCGTAACTGTTGTTCCGGATCTGATAGAGTAGGGGAGAGCCTTGGCCTCACACGTGGGCGCGGATGTGCTTGTGGGGCGGTTGCATGAATGGGGGAGCGAAGAGAATGGGTGTTCAGGGATTGATCTTGGCGGCGATCGGGTGCGGGCGACTGCGGTCAGCACTGGAGATTGCCTCCCGGGAGCCCTTCGTGGTGTTTGCCACGCTGGACAGCAGCTTGGCGGGTATTCAGCCTGGAATCGAGGCGAAAGTTCACTTCTACGAGACTGGGTGAGAGAGTCCCCGCCGCGTTGTTGCCGTGGGCAACATAATGAGAATATGGCTCGATCCTCCTACAGCGCCACAGTCGATGTCGGAACTCACCGGTGCCTTTCAGGAGTTCTTCGGCTATCCCTGGGCTCGCGTAATGATGGATGCGTTCCTTCCCTTCAGCCACCATGCTGGCTGGGATGCATATCTGGCCGTGGCGGGACTGTGTCCGGTCAGTGCATTATATCTCCCGGATCTAATGCCGTCCGCAGCCCATGATTCCAGACCGCTCAACCTGATCGTTGGATGATGAAACAGCCGATTCTTCAATCCGCTCCCAATTACTGAGTCGAATTTACCACTCGGGTGTACGGTGGCGCAATTCAGAAATAACTTTAGCACAAAGGTGTATCAACGTGCTAAAATATATAATCCTGACTTTGACAGCAAAAGAGGAGAAAAAGAGGCCGCAACCCTTGCAAATAAAGGGGTTGCGGCCTTCATATGGTTTCAGAAATATGTAGGGGAATACCTCATTTTTTGCTGTTGGCTAA
>JAHRFU010000082.1 GCA_019084485.1 Desulforudis sp.
CAAACGACCGGCACCACCAATGGTGAAAATTGTTGTGTGGTGCAGTGCGCGCTTCGGGATTGCCTCCACAAACACGTACGTGACAGAGGAATCTGCTCGTTCGCCTCGGGCGTCGCCGAACTCGCTCGCTGCGCTCACTCAGACAGGCGGTCGACGCTGATCCGCGGCTCACTGCGCATTTTTGATCTATACTCCCTATCGTTTGTTCCGGCAATCCCGAAGCGCACACTGCACCACACAACAATTTTCACCATTGGTGGTGCCGGTCGTTTGAACCGGAATGGGCCCCCTTTCCCGCCATAAATTCCTTCTGTAAATTCGAAACTTCTCCCGGAAAAAGTGGGACAGTCCTCACCTTCCCCTTGGTCGCATCATTGTCTTGGAGGCGATAGGCTTGAAGATATGCCGGATCAAGGGCGTCGACTTCTCCATAAACAACTGGTTCATCGCCTTGATCGGCGTTTATTTTGCGGCCGGGGTACTGGACAAGGGGCTTGTCGCTTTTGCTGTGGTCTTGATGCACGAGATGGCCCACGCTCTGGTCGCTCGGCGTCTGGACTTTGAAGTCTCTGCTGTAGAACTGCTTCCATTCGGAGGCGTAGCCCGGATGAGCAACAAACTGCCCCTGGAACCCGACAAGGAAATGAGAGTGGCGGTGGCGGGGCCTCTGACCAATCTGGGACTTATTTTTGTCGCCCTCGGTTTCGGGCACTATGGACTTTGGCACGATGTGCTCGGCCCTTTCTTTATCCAATGCAACCTCATTCTTTTTCTCTTTAACCTGCTTCCCGGACTCCCCCTGGACGGCGGTCGCGTAATGCGGGCTTATCTGGCGAGGCGGATGAGCCTGCCGGCAGCCACCTGCCGAATGGCCACGTTCGGTCAGATCTGGGGATTTGTGGTCATTGCCTTAGGTACCGTCGGGGTACTCTACCACATCAACGGCCTGGACTTGGTAGCCACCGGATTCTTCGTCTACTATGCGGCCCGAGCGGAAAAACAGGATGCCCCATACCTCTACGCCCAACACCTGATGGCCAAACAGCAGGAACTCCTTCGTCGGGAATGCCTGCCTGGTGAGATGTTGGTCGTCCTGGATACCGTGCCCGCCTGGAAGGTTACCCGGATGTTTGTACCGCAGCGCTACCATTTCATCTACCTAGTTGACCAAGAAGGATCCTATGTTGCGATGCTTGACGAAAGGGATGTGGTCGAGGCCGTCATCAGGCTTGGAACCGATGTATCCTTGGGGCAGGTAAAAAAGGATTTATCAGGATAGCGGAGAATAGTCCTATAGATAAAGTGCAACTATTTGGAAATACTAGGGATGACTAATACCGGAGGTTACCATAAAATTGAATCGGCTCGAACATATTCTGCCCCGGGTTGAAAAGCCGGGACGATATACAGGCGGCGAATACAACTCCGTTGAGAAAAAATGGGAAGAGGCAGAGGTGAAGGTCGCCTTTGCCTTTCCTGACGTCTATGAGGTCGGAATGTCCCATTTGGGGCTGCAGATTTTGTATCACGTGGTGAACCGGCGTTCAGATGCTCTGCTTGAACGTGTCTTTGCTCCCTGGACTGATATGGAAGAGCAGATGCGCACGCACGGTATCCCGCTCTTTGCTCTGGAATCCCACCGGCCGATCCGGGATTTTGATGTTCTGGCCTTTACCCTGCAGTATGAATTAAGCTTCAGCACGGTCTTGAACATGTTGGATTTATCGGGGATCAGTCTTTGGGCTAAAGAACGTACCCATAACGACCCCATCGTGATTGCCGGAGGCCCCTGCGCCTACAATCCCGAGCCGGTTGCTCCTTTCCTGGACGCTGTGTTCCTCGGCGAAGGGGAAGAAGGGTTAAATCAGATCCTGGAGGTCATTATCAGAACCCGGGGGCAGAGCCGGGAGGAGATTCTGGTGGCCCTGGCTCAAGTCCCGGGGGTCTATGTACCGCAGTTCTATGATGTGCATTACCGGTCGGACGGTGTTGTTTCGGAGGTTGTGCCCAATCGTCCCGGGGTGCCGGATCGAATTGTTAAGCAGATCATTGCAGACTTGAATGGCGCACCATTTCCGACTAGGCCGATTGTACCTTACCTAGGGGTTGTTCACGACCGCGCGATGTTGGAGGTCTTCCGGGGCTGCACCCGGGGATGCCGGTTCTGTCAGGCCGGTGCGGTGTACCGTCCAGTACGGGAACGGAATCTGCCTACGCTCTTGGACCAAGCACGGGAGCTTTTGCGCAACACTGGATACGACGAACTGTCTCTGACCTCGCTTAGTACCAGTGACTATTCGCGCATCGGGCCTCTGGTTGAAAATCTGGTTAGCCATTATGCGGAGCAGAAGGTGAACGTGGCCTTGCCCTCACTCCGGGTGGATGCCTTCTCGGTGGAGCTTGCCAGTACGGTGCAGAAAGTCCGGCGTTCCAGCTTGACCTTTGCTCCCGAGGCCGGATCCCAGCGATTGCGGGATGTTATTAACAAGGGCGTCACCGAAGAGAACCTGCTTGAGGCAGTCGGCGCCGCTTTCACAGCGGGCTGGCAGCGGCTAAAGCTTTACTTCATGCTGGGATTGCCCTCGGAGACTCTGGATGACGTTGAGGGCATCGCCGGTCTGGCCGATAAAGTCTTGGCCGCAGGGCGGGAAGCACGTGTACCCAGGGGGAGACTGAAAGTAACGGTAAGTGCTTCTTCTTTCGTACCCAAGCCGCACACGCCGTTTCAATGGGAACCCCAGGCTCCTCTCGGGGAGCTCCGGGAAAGACAGTCCTACCTCATGCGGCGCTTGAAAGGGGCTCGGGGATCAAGTTTTAGTTGGCATGAGCCCGAGGCCAGCTTTTTAGAAGCGGTGTTTGCACGCGGGGACCGCAGGCTGGCTGACGTGCTCGCGAGGGCACACGCGCTGGGCTGCCGCCTCGATGGCTGGCGGGAATGTTTCCGCTACGATCTCTGGCGCCAGGCCTTCGCAGAGACCGGGATTAACCCCGAGGATTACGCCTACCGGAGGTATGCTTACACGGACACTTTGCCCTGGGATCACCTGGACCCGGGTATCGGAAAACAGTATCTGGTCCTGGAACACCGAAGGGCAATGACCGGTGAGACTACCGATGATTGCCGGCATGGATCCTGTACCGGATGTGGTCTGTGTCCGGCCTTTGAAGTAGAGCCTTACACCGCGAGGGAACCAAATGAACCGCATTAGAGTGGCCTACCGGCAGGATGGCCCCGCAAGATTTGTGTCGCACCTGGACATCTTGAGAGTTTTTGAAAGGGCGGGCCGCCGGGCGGAGTTGCCCTTGGCCTACACAGAAGGATTTAATCCCCGGCCCCGGCTGACTTTTGCCGCGCCGCTGCCTGTCGGTATGAGCAGTGCGCAGGAGATAGTGGATATCGATTTTTGCCAGGACATTTTACCGGATGAACTGGTGGCCGCTCTTACCAGGCAGATGCCCGGGGGTCTGACGATCTTGAAGGGGCGCATCGTAGCGGCGGCCGGCCCGGCACTGATGAGTATTCTGGATCGTGCTGTCTATACGGCCCAGGGTCCGTTGAGTGAGAGTATTCCTTCCAATGAAGTCGATACCAGAATGGAGAGTTTTCTGAGTCGCGGTGAGGTCTTTGTGGAACGAAAAACCGGAAAGGGTTGGAAACGTAAAGACATCCGTCCCGGAATTCGCCGTTTGACCTGGAAAAACACCGCAGACCGCATTGAGTTATTAATGGAACTGCAATCGGGTTCCTGGGGTAATGTCCGTCCAGATGAGGTCTTGATGGCGCTGGCTGAGGTGCTGCCGCTTCAGCCGCACCAGCTTTCTGTCTGCCGGACGGCCATGCTGGCCCGGGACGGACGCTTGCTTTGGGATTGTTGAAAGGGGCATCTTGATGAAAAGAGAGATAATCGTAAGTGCCCGTAATGAGATGACGCGGGTTGCCTTGTTGGAAAACCGGGTACCGATGGAAGTACATTTCGAGACTGATCGTGAACTGTGCCTGGTCGGAAGCATTTTTAAGGGACGGGTGGAGAATGTGCTGCCCGGAATCGAAGCGGCTTTTGTGGATGTGGGGATTGGTCGGAATGCCTTCCTGTATGTGAACGACGTTCTTTCTGAACGCTCGGGGAAGGCACGGAGTATCCGCGAGATGCTGCGACCTGGCGAGGAGATAATTGTCCAGGTTGCTAAAGACCCGCTGGGAAACAAGGGGCCGCGGGTGACGATGCGCGTCAATCTCCCCGGACGTTTCTCCGTGCTGATGCCCACCGTGAACCATGTCGGGATTTCCCGCCGCATTGAACAGGAGGAGGAACGGGAACGGCTGAAGAACGCTGTGGTCAGTGCCCGGCCCGAGGG
>JAHRFU010000077.1 GCA_019084485.1 Desulforudis sp.
CCCCGGTCAAGAGGGGTCGAGGCTTTAATTTATTTAAATTCCGCAGAGGGAAAAGGGGACAGGCTACTTTTTCTCTTCAATAACCTAGATAGTCTTATCCGTGTGGAACAGGGGTTTCTCTTATTAAGAAAGCACTAATCGACCGAGAGAAAAAGTAGCCTGTCCCCTTTTCCCTCTGCGGAATTTAAATAAATTAAAGCCTCGACCCCTCTTGACCGGGGTTGACTTGGCGTGGTATAATCATTGACGGTAAATACCAAATATTTGCAAGCAGAAGCTGACCCGCTTCTCACCTTACGACCATTCGTGTCTGTGGGGTTTTGTGGACAGATCGACAGATCTATTCCGGCATATACGGCGGGCGGTTGCCCGCTTTCTTTATGGAACTTTTCAGGAGGTGTATAAGTTATAACCAAGGACCTTCGCATCAATCAGGGGATCCGCGCCAGAGAGGTACGCTTAATCGGAGCCGAAGGGGAGCAGTTGGGTATCGTGCCCTTTTTTGACGCTCTCCGGATGGCCGAGGAGAAAGGGTTCGACTTGGTGGAAGTGGCGCCCCAGGCCCGTCCCGTGGTCTGCAAGATTATGGACTACGGCCGCTACAAGTACGAGCAGAGCAAGCGAGACAAGGAATCACGCAAGAAACAGCACGTGGTCAGTCTTAAGGAAGTGAAGATGCGGCCGAATATCGAGGATCATGACTTTGATGTCAAGGCCAAGAACGCCATCCGTTTCCTGCAAGACGGGGACAAGGTCAAGGTTACCCTGATGTTTCGTGGCCGTGAGATTGTGCACCCGCACCTTGGTCAGCAGATCTTGCGTAAGCTGGCAGAGCAGGTACAGGATATGGCCACTGTGGAAAGGCATCCCAAACTCGAAGGTCGCAACATGATAATGATTTTAGCCCCTACAGCGCAAAAGCAGGAGTAGGAAAGGAAGTGAATGACGTTGCCTAAGATGAAAACTCACCGGGCTGCCGCGAAGCGCTTCAAGCGGACGGGCACGGGTAAACTACGGAGCTATCACGCGTTTAGCAGTCACAAGCTTGAAAGTAAGACCGCCAAGAGGAAACGCCGCCTGCGCGGGACGTTCATCCTGAGTCCCGGCGATATGGCACGGTTGCGCAGCTTACTACCGTACAAGGCTTAAAAGGAGGAAAAATGTTATGCCGCGCGTAAAAACCGCTGTTACGAATAAAAAGCGACACAAGAAAGTACTTAAACTGGCCAAGGGTTACTGGGGTGCAAAAAGCAAGCTATATCGGATAGCAAACCAACAGGTAATGCGCTCCATGCTGTACGCCTTCCGTGACCGGCGCAACAAGAAACGCGACTTCCGCCGGCTGTGGATCACCCGGATCAACGCTGCCGCCCGCATGAACGGCCTATCCTATAACCGTTTCATCCAGGGTCTGAAACACGCTGGTGTGGAGATCAACCGGAAGATGCTCGCCGACCTCGCGGTACGGGACGAAAAAGCCTTCGGACAACTGGTTGAAGTGGCCAAGGCCAACCTCAGCAAGTAGCACAAACGATTAACGGGAGAGCATGGTCAAAAGCCATGCTCCCTCTTTTTGAAAAGTGCTGATACTATTGAAATAGCCGTAGAGGGGTGCGTGTAATGCGACAGTTCGCAGTTATCGGGCTGGGACGCTTCGGGTCCAGCATCGCCACGACGCTGGCCAAGATGGGCTACGACGTTCTGGCTGTAGACACGAGTGAGGCCAAGGTTGAAGAGATAATGGACAAGGTCACCCACGCGGTTCAGGCCGACGCCTTGGACGAGGAGGCGCTCACCGCGCTCGGGATCCGCAACTTTGACGTAGTGATCGTAGCCATCGGCAAAGACATGCAGGCCAGCATCCTGTGTACGGTGATGATGAAGGAACTGGGCGTGCCGAACGTCGTGGCCAAGGCCCGTACGGACCTGCACGGCCGGGTGCTGGCTCGGGTCGGCGCGGACAAGGTGGTCTTTCCAGAACGGGACATGGGCGTGCGGGTGGCTCGAGGCCTGGTCTCCAAGAATATCCTGGATCAAATCGACCTCTCCCCGGACTTCAGCATCCTGGAACTTGCGGCGGCCCCGCAGTTCATCGGGAAAACGCTGGTGGAGACCGGAATGCGGGTGAAATACGGGGCCACCGTGCTGGCTATCCGGCGTGGCAAAGAGGTGCTCATTGCGCCCGGAGCCAAGACGGTCATCCAGGAAGGGGACGTCCTGGTCACCATCGGCCGGACGGACCGGTTGCAGCGTTTTGAGGGAGCCTAGGGCACGTGTTTAAGATCACTTCCCGGCATAATCCGAAGGTAAAGTACCTCCGGCAGTTCCAACACCGCAAGCACCGCGACCGGGAAGGAAAATTCCTGGTGGAGGGAGTACGGGTGGTGGAGGAAGCGCTCACGGCCGGCTTTGCGGTCGAGGTGCTGGTATTCACGCCCGAGGCCTTGGGCGAGCCCCGGACTGCGGCGTTGGCGACTCAAGCCTTGGACCGGGGAGTGAGCCTGTGGTCAGTGGAGAAGGCCTTGATGCTTGAGTTGGCCGGCACCGAGACCCCTCAGGGGGTGCTCGCTTTGGTGCACAAGGCGGCCATCGGTTTAGACGAGGTGCTGGCCGACCGGGGTGGAGTGCCGCTGGTCCTGGTGGTGGACGGGATTCAGGATCCAGGAAACCTGGGTACCATCATCCGTACGGCGGATGCCTGTGCGGTCACCGGGGTGGTTCTGCTGAAAGATACCGTGGATCTGTACCATCCGCGAGTGGTGCGGTCCACAGCAGGCTCTATCTTTCACCTGCCGATCGCGGAGCAGGTTGACCCGTCCGAACTGGTCGGAGGACTCAAGGAACACGGCTTTCAAATACTGGCCGGGGACCCTAAGGGGGAGCGTTCCCTGTATGACTGCGACTTAACGAAGTCGACGGCGGTGGCGGTCGGACATGAGACCAGGGGGGTCGGATCGGAGCTGAAAACCGTCGTAGATACCATGGTTTGTATTCCCATGCCTGGAAGGGCGGAATCGCTTAACGTAAGCGTCGCCACAGCCCTTTTGATCTACGAGGCCGTGCGTCAACGGGCCAAAAGTTCCTTGTGTTAGATTTGGCCTTGTGATATAATCGCCGTAAGGTCTCCAAGAATTTGAAAGGTTGTGACCGAATGCATTTAACAGCTGAGTTTTTTTGGAGGCTTTTCGAAACGACCGGTTCGGTGAAGGCTTATATGTTGTACAGAAGACTGGTGCTACACTAGAATCCTCCGATTGTCAGCTGTTGAAATCGTCCTACGGGACGATTTTTTGTTTTATTAAGGTGGATTACGATAAAATGTATCGAAATAGTGATCTAGACGACAATATCCGGCTGGCACTTCTGGTATAATCTAGTAAGGTCGGATAGATATTGCTTACGAAACGAAATGAGGAGGCTGATACTTTGAAGTACGAACTTCCGGAGTTGCCTTACGCCTACGAGGCCTTGGAGCCGCACTATGACGCCGAGACGGTACGGTTACACCACGATGCGCACCATAAGGCTTATGTGGACGGGCTGAACAACGCCGTGGCGAAGCTGGCCGAAGCCCGGGAAAAGGGTGAGTTTGCCTTGGTCAAGCACTGGGAGCGGGAACTGGCCTTTCACGGAGCCGGCCACATCCTGCACACCCTGTTTTGGAATAACATGTCTCCGAACGGCGGCGGGGTGCCGACCGGCGCAGTGGCTGGACAAATTGACCAAGACTTCGGCGGATTTGAGCCCTTTAAGAAGCACTTTTCGGCTTCAGCCGTGACCGTGGAAGGATCCGGCTGGGCGGTTCTGGCCTGGAACCCCTACGCCGACAGGCTGGAGATCATGGTGGCCGAGAAACACCAGGATCTGGCGATCTGGGGCGTGACCCCGCTGCTGGTGTGTGACGTCTGGGAGCACGCCTACTACCTGAAGTTCCAGAACAAGCGTGCGGCCTGGGTGGAATCCTGGTGGAATCTGGTGAACTGGGATGATGTGAACGCCCGCCTGGCAAAGATGAAGGGTTAAGCTAAGACCTTAAAGCGAATTGAATCTTGGGAGGAGCGCCTTAACGGCGTTCCTCTTTTTTGGCCATTTTTTTGGCGGGTGATACCATATTGAAAGGAATTCGGGGGGTTAGACTAGAAACAGAGAAGAAAAAGGGGGATTTGGTAAACCAATGCTAGAGAGACTGGAAGCAATCGCCCAAGAAATCGAATCCTCTCTGGCCCGGATAGATAGCTTGGAGCAACTGGAAGAGCTGCGCATCAGGTATCTGGGCAAGAAGGGAATTCTAACCCAGGTGCTGAGAGGGATGGGCAGCCTTTCTCCGGAGGAGCGCCCCCTGGTCGGGAAAGCGGCGAACGAGGTCAAGGTGCGGATCGAGGGTGCACTAACGGTACGGGCCGGGACGCTTAAGGAGCTAGAGAAGGTCGTTCGCCTGCAAACCGAGCGGATCGACGTGACTCTGCCCGGGACCAGGCAGCTTCTGGGTACCAAGCATCCCCTGACGATTATCCGGGAGGAGATCGAGGACATCTTCCTGGGGTTGGGCTATGCCATTGTTGAGGGACCCGAGGTGGAAACGGACTACTACAATTTTGAGGCGCTGAACTTCCCGAAGGATCACCCGGCGCGGGACATGCAGGACACCTTCTTCTTCGGGCCGGATGTCCTCCTGCGCACTCACACCTCACCGGTTCAGGTGCACACCTTTGAGAAGACGGCACCCCGTGTGCCTCTGAAGATCATCGCTCCGGGTCGTGTGTACCGTCAAGACGATGACGCTACTCACTCCCCGATGTTTCATCAGGTGGAAGGGTTTGCAGTCGACGGGCGGATCACCTTCGGCGACCTGAAGGGCACCCTGACTGTTTTTGCCCAACAGATGTTCAGCCCGCAGACGAAGATGCGTTTCCGGCCGAGCTTCTTTCCGTTCACGGAACCGTCCGCGGAGGTGGATATCTCCTGCGTGATTTGCAGCGGCGGCGGCTGCCGGGTTTGCTCGCATACCGGCTGGCTGGAGATTCTGGGGGCGGGCATGATCCACCCCCGGGTGCTGGAAATGTCCGGGTACGATTCTGAAAAGGTAACCGGGTTTGCCTTCGGGATGGGGATCGAGCGGATTGCCATGCTGAAATACGGCATTGACGATATGCGGCTTTTCTTTGACAATGATATGCGGTTTTTGGCTCAGTTCTAGCGTGAAAAAGGAGGGGCCCCCTTAAGTGCGGGTTTCATTAAATTGGCTTAAAGAATATGTGGATGTACCGGTTTCGGCAGTGGAACTGGCCGACCGGCTGACCCTGGTCGGCGTGGCCGTAGAGGCGGTGGATGAACCCGGTCGGGAGATCGAGGGGGTTCATACCGGTCGTGTTTTGGAGATCAAGCGACATCCGAATGCTGACCGCCTGGTGATCTGCAAGGTGGACGCCGGACGGGGCGAACCGGCCGTGATCGTGACCGGAGCAAACAACATGCAGGTCGGCGACATCGTCCCGGTGGCCCTGGCAGGGGCGAGACTGGCCGGCGGTTTGGTAATTAAGCGCGCCAAGTTTCGCGGCGTGCCCTCGAGCGGGATGCTCTGTGCGGCCGATGAACTCGGAATCGGGGATGACCACGAGGGGATCCTGATTCTCCCCCCGGATCTGCCGGTGGGGGTGGATGTAAAGCCGCTGCTCGGGCTGGACGACAGCATCCTGGACATGGATTTAACCCCGAATCGAAGTGATTGCCTCTCGATCCTGGGGGTGGCCCGGGAAGTGGCCACTATCTTCGATACCGAATTGAGGCCGGTGACCGGCTTGCCGCCGACGGGAAGTGCCATCGAAGGGGTCCGGATCGACATTGAGGACCCAGAGTTGTGCGGTCGCTACGTGGCGCGGATGCTTAAAGATGTGAAGATCGAACCGTCGCCGCCCTGGATGCAGCAGCGGTTGACGGCGTTGGGTGTGCGGCCGATCAGCAGCATTGTGGATGTGACCAACTACGTGATGCTGGAACTGGGTCAGCCGATGCACGCCTTTGACTTTGACCGGGTGACCGGCGGGCACGTGATTGTGCGGCGGGCTAGACCCGGCGAACGGATGGTGACCCTGGACGGGGCTGAAAGGCAGCTGACACCGGAGATGCTCCTGATCGCGGACCCGGAGGTGGCGATCGGCATCGCCGGAGTGATGGGGGGCCTGGACTCCGAGGTAACGAATGAGACCCGGACGGTGCTCCTGGAGTCGGCCTATTTCAATCCGATTTCCATTCGGCGCACGGCGCGGGAGTTGGGGCTCCGTTCGGAAGCTTCGCTCCGCTTTGAGAAGGGGATCGACCCCGATGGTTGCCTGCGGGCGGCCAACCGGGCGGTGGAATTGCTGGAACGGATCGGTGCGGCCAAGGCCGTTTCCGGTGCGGTGGACAACTACCCCGCACCGTACGTACCGCGCACCATTCTGGTCCGTCCGGAACGGGTGGATCAAATCCTTGGGGTTTCCGTACCGCGGGCCGATAGCGCTCGCATTCTGCATAAGCTGGAGTTCGCTCCACGCGAGGCCGACGAGGGATTTTTGGTATCCGTGCCCGGTCACCGGCCAGACGTGATGCGGGAGATCGACCTGATTGAAGAGGTGGCCCGGATTTACGGTTACGACCGGATTGAGAACACGCTGCCCTACGGGGCGGCCACGCCGGGGTTCAGGACGCCGGAGCAGATGCTCTTAAACCAGCTCCGGGGACTCCTGGCCGCCTGTGGTCTGACCGAAGTGGTCACCTATAGTTTTGTACACCCGGGGGTTTTTGACCGCCTCGGTCTCCCGGCGGATCACGCCCTGCGGGATACCCTACCTTTGCAGAACCCGCTCAGCGAGGATCAGTCGGTGATGCGCACCCTCCTGTTCCCAGGGCTTTTGGAGACCCTTGCCCGCAACTACCACCGGCGCAATGTGGACGCTGCGTTATTCGAGGTGGCGACGGTGTTCCGGCCCCGGGGAGACGATGTGCTTCCCGAGGAGCGCCTGATCCTGGTGATCGCCATGATGGGTGGGACGCCGGATGGCTGGAATCTCAGCAAGCGGCCTTTGGACTTCTACCAGTTGAAGGGTGTGCTGGAGACGGTGGCGCAGAAGATCGGTCTGCCCCCGTTTGAGTATGTACCCGCCGGGGAGCACCCCTCATTCCACCCCGGGCGTGCGGCCTGGGTGAAAGCCGGTGACACGGTCTTAGGGGTGATGGGCGAGCTCCATCCCGACGTAATTGAATCCTTTGAACTGCCTGCCGGTTCTGTGGCCTGCGAACTGGACTTCGACCAGATCATCAGGTTGGACCGGGAAACGGTGAAGCGTTACGAGGGGCTTCCGCGCTATCCGAGTGTGGAGCGCGATCTGGCCTTTGTGATCCAGGCCGCGGTTCCGGTGCAAGACGTGGTCACCCTGATTCAGAAAGGCGGAGGGCCGCTGCTACAGGAGGTAAACCTGTTTGATGTCTACCAGGGTAAGCAGGTGGGAGAGGGCTACCGCAGCTTGGCCTTTGCACTGCGCTTCCAGGCCCCGGACCGCACCCTGACGGATGATGCGGTAAATGGCTACCTTGAGGCCATCGTGCAGCTGTTGACCGAGCATACCGGTGCCACGCTCCGAAAATAGAGAGTGATTCTAAAGGGGGAGAACAGGCTGTGGCCAAGACCGCGAACGCGACCCGGGTGGACGTGCTGATCGCCGGAGAAAAATATGTACTTAAGGCGGACCTGCCGGTGGAGTATGTGCAGAGCCTTGCCAAAGATGTAGACGACCGTATCGACGAGCTCCTCACCCGAAACGCCCGGCTGCCGCTGCATAAGGCGGCGATCCTGACCGCGATCAACCTCGCCGATGAGTTGGCGAAGCTGCAGGAGAGTTACGACAGCCTGGTGCAGCTGATTGAAAAGGACGAAAGCGCCTGATTGTTGAAGAGAGCAGGGCCGAAGCGGGTTTGGCGACCCGAGACGGCCTTTTTCTTGTTTTCAGACCCCTATTCGGGGTGTGAAAAAACTGGGTGGATTAGGCATACTAAGGATAGCCTAAGGGCGGATTACGGAAGGAGATGGGTGAATGAAGCTTCAGGAAATATACGAGTTGGTAGTGCAGCGGGGGATCGATGTGGACCCGCGCGGGCGCGAGACCGTGGAAAAAGAGTTGGAGAAGGCGCGTCAGAAGTACGAGGAACTGAAGGCAGATGAGCGTGAAGAGTTTGATACCGACAAACTCTCCAATCCTTACAGCGACACGCGCATCCTCTACGGTGACCCGGGGCACGAGGTCGCGTCGGTCCTGGTGGGGGTGGACATGGAGGTCGGGGAAGTGGTTTTGGCCGACCGGCTGAGTGAAAAGGGCCAAAAAATCGATCTGATCATCTCCCACCATCCGGAGGGCAAGGCCCTGGCGGCGCTCCATGACGTGATGCACCTGCAAGAGGATGTCCTGGCGAACTACGGAGTGCCGATCAACGTGGCTCAGGGGATTATGTCCTCACGGATCAGCGAGGTGCGCAGGGGGCTGATGCCGTTGAACCACAATCGGGCGGTGGACGCGGCGCGGGTACTGGACATCCCCATGATGTGCGTACACACCCCAGCGGACAATCAGGTGGTCAGTTTCCTGCAGAAGATTATAGACGAGCGGCAGCCGGAGACGCTGAAGGATATCGTTAAGATCCTGAAGGAACAGCCCGAGTATGCCCAGGCGGTCCGCCTGAACGCCGGTCCCTTTATCGTGATCGGGAGCCCGGAGCGCAAAGCGGGTAAGGTTTGGGTGGATATGACGGGTGGTACGGGCGGCTCGGAAGACGCCTACAGCAAGCTGGCGACCGCAGGCGTAGGAACGATCGTAGTGATGCACATCGGTGAGAAGCATCGCAAGGAGGCCGAGAAGAACCACATTAACGTGATTATCGCCGGGCACATAGCCAGTGACTCCCTCGGGATGAACCTCCTGCTCGACCGGTTAGCCGAGCGGGGCGTGGAGTCCGTGCCTTGCGCCGGACTGTTGCGGGTGGACCGCCGCAGTTAAGTCTAAGTGCTTGGAGGTTTTCGCTTGATGGAACACAGGCCTGAGCTGCTGGCGCCGGCCGGAAATTGGGACGCCCTGGTGGCCGCCGTGCAAAACGGGGCCGATGCGATCTACCTGGGTGCTCAGTCGTTTAACGCCCGGCAGTCGGCCGACAATTTCGATGCCGAGGGCCTGGCCCGTGCCGTGGAGTATGCCCACGTCCGTGATGTTCGGGTGTACGTTGTGGTCAATATCCTCATTTCGGATACGGAGTTGGAAGACGCCGTCCGCCTGCTGGAGTCGCTGCACCGGTTGGGTGTGGACGGTGTCATCGTGCAGGACCTCGGTCTAGCCGCGGTGGCTCGGGCTCTGATGCCCGGGCTGCCTTTGCACGCCAGTACCCAGATGACGGTGCATAACGTCAAGGGGGCGCAGTACTTAAAGGAACTTGGCTTCAAACGGGTCGTCCCGGCGCGGGAGCTGACCCTGGAGGAGATTGGTCTCCTGCGGAGCGAGGGCGGCTTGGAGGTTGAGACCTTTATCCATGGGGCGCTCTGCTTCAGTTACTCCGGACAGTGCCTGATGTCCAGCCTGATCGGGGGGAGAAGCGGCAACCGCGGGCGCTGTGCCCAGCCCTGCCGCCTGCCCTACGCACTGGTGGGTGAAGGGGGCAGGCCGGTGGAGACGGAGGTCACGGGGAACTACCTGTTGAGCCCCCGGGACTTAAACTTGAGTGCCCACCTGCCGGATCTGATCAACGCCGGTGTGGACGCCTTCAAGATCGAAGGCCGCCTGCGCCGAGCCGAGTACGTAGCAGTGGTGGTATCTGTCTACCGCAAGCTATTGGATCGGGCGCTAACCGGTAAGTACTATGTCTCGGGAGAGGAACAGCGCACCCTGGCCCAGGCCTTCAACCGGGGGTTTACCACCGGGCACCTGTTCGGGCGGGCCGGGCGTGAACTGATGAACTATACCCGATCGAATAACCGCGGTATCGCGGTCGGCCGCGTGAAACGGCTTTTGCCGGCTGAACGCCGGGTGGAGATTGCTCTGGACGGTCCCCTGGCCGAGGGGGATATCGTGGACTTCTGGGTGAAGGTTGGGGGGCGCATCGCCGTGACGGTCAGCGACCTGCGCATCAACGGGAAGACGGCGGATTCCGGCGGGGCCGGGCAACTGGCCTCCTTCCCGGCTCAGGGGCGGATTCGGGCCGGGGATCGGGCCTTTAAGGTTTTGGATGCGGAGATGGTGCGCCGGGCGCGGGAGACCTTTTCTTCGTCCCGGGAACAGCGGCGCATCCCGCTGGTGTTCAGTGTGCGGGTCCGGGAAGGGGCTCCGGTGGAACTGGAAGTCCAAGACCGGGCCGATCGGAAGGTGCATGTCCGGGGGACGGTACTGGCGGTGCCGGCCTTGAACCGGCCGCTGACCCCGGAAGTGATCGCCGCCCAGATGGAACGCCTCGGAAACACGCCCTTTACGGCGGATGAGGTCCGGGCTGAGATCGAGGGCGAGGTGCTGGTTCCGCTGGGTGAGCTGAATGCACTGCGGCGGGAGGCCCTGAGTCGTCTGGAAGAACGGCGTATCGCTGAACGGTTGCCCGACTCGGCGGTGGTCAGTGAAGCCGAGGCCAAACTCGCAGAGTGGGCCGGACGGCGCAAGCGGCCTGCGGCTCCTGCCCTGCCCGGCAAGGCGCAGCTGGCGGTGACGACCACCGACCTGGACGGAGTAAAGGCGGCGGCGGACGGGGGGGCGGACATCGTCTATTTCCCGGGGGACTCCCTGGGCCGGGCGACCATCCCCAGACGCGAGGAGATCCTCGAAGCAGCCGAACTGTGCCGGAAGCGGGGAACGGCCCTCTATTTCTCTTTCCCGCGCATCCTGCGCGCTTCTGAGTTTGGTAAATGGGAGGCGCTCTTCGAGGCGGTCTCTGGGGATATCTCCGGGGTGATGGTCACCAATCTGGGACTGTTGGGGCACTTTTCCGGGCACGGCTTGAAGGTGGCTGCGGACTTCCCGCTGAATATCTTTAACAGTGAAACCGTGGCTCTGCTGGCCCGCTCCGGGGTGGAGCGGGTAACCCTGTCTCCGGAGATGACCATTGAGCAGGTGCGCGAGCTGAGGAAGAATGGAATCAAGCTGGAGACGCTGGTGCAAGGGGCGGTACCGATGATGATTACGGAGTATTGTGTCCCAGGCAGCCTGCTGGACGGCGAAAACAGACGCTGTCAGGGAGTTTGCCGGAAGGGACAGCGCTTCTTCCTGCGCGACCGGAAGGATGAACTCTTCCCGGTCGGGACAGACGTGGCCTGCCGGATGCACATCTTCAACCCGAAGGACCTCTGCGTGGTGGAACAGGTACCGGCCCTGCTTGAGGCCGGGATCACCAGCCTGCGCATCGAAGGGCGGATCAAGGATGCCGTATACATCGGTACGGCGACGCGGGTCTACCGCACGGTGCTCGATAAGGCGGCGCGTTTGGACAGCTTTGCGGCGTTAGAGGCCAAGGAGCGCCTGCGCCTGCTGAGTCCGTCCGGAATTACCACCGGACATTATTTTCGCGGGGTGCTATAGCATTGACGATAGCCGATCAGGGAACTCTGAAACGCCTGGAATGGGACAAGATTACGGAACGCCTGGCCCGTCACTGCGCCTCTGAGCCCGGCCGAGAACTGGTCCAGGCCCTAGTGCCGGTGGCGGATACGGACGAGGTGGTCCGTCTGCAGGCGGAAACCGAGGAGGCGGCGCGCGTACTGCGCCTGGAGCCGGCGGCCGAGTTTAACGTTTGGCCGGATATCCGGGAGCCCCTGAAGAGAGCGGAACGGGGCTTGGTTCTGGAGGCCGAGAGCGTCCTGGATGTAGGAAGGACGCTACGGGCGATCCGGTTGGTGCGGAACTTTTTTTCCGCCCGGGTCGAGAAATACCCGCTGCTGGCCGGATGGGCCCGGGTGATGAGTCCGTCTCCGGAACTGGAGAAGCGGATCCTGGAGGCGATTATGCCCGGAGGGGAACTAGCCGATGCCGCTTCGGCGCAGCTCGGCGACATCCGGAGGCGGCTGCTGCGTGCTCGTCAGCAGGTGAAAGAGACGCTCGACCGGATGGTGCGCTCCCACACCACGCAAAAGTACCTGCAGGACAACATCATCACCATCCGGGAAGGCCGGTACGTGGTACCGGTGAAGATCGAGTACCGCGGAGAGGTTCCCGGTCTGGTGCACGACCAGTCCGCTTCCGGGGCCACTCTCTTTGTAGAGCCGATGGCGGTCGTGGAAAAGAACAACGAGATCCGCCGCCTGGAAGCCGCGGAGAAGCAAGAAGTCTACCGGATCCTGGCAGATTTCTCGGCCCTGATTGGGGCCGTGGCGCCGGAGACTTTGGGCTCGGTGGACATCCTGGCCCATATTGACTTCACTATGGCCAAGGGTCGTTTCAGTCTGCAATTGAAGGCAGTTCCGCCGGTGATTGAGCCGGGTGTGCACTTGCGGTTTCGCCTGGCCAGGCACCCCCTGATCCCGGGTGATGCGGTGCCGATTACCTGCCGGGTGGGAGAGGACTTCGATATTCTGGTGCTTACCGGGCCGAACACCGGAGGTAAGACCGTAGCTTTGAAAACGGTCGGGCTCACCGTCCTGATGGTGCAGGCCGGGCTGCAGGTGCCGATGGAGGACTGTGCCATCGGCCTGTTTACCCGGGTATTTGCGGATATCGGGGATGAGCAGAGCATCGAGGACTCCCTGAGCACTTTCTCTTCCCATATGCGCAACATCGTGCACATCGTACGGGACGTGACCGCGGATAGCCTGGTGTTGATCGACGAATTAGGCACCGGCACCGATCCCACGGAAGGGGCCGCCCTGGCTCAGTCGATCCTGGAGGAGCTTCTGGCCCGGGGGGCGAAGGCGGTAGCCACGACCCATTTCAGTGAACTTAAGCATTTCGCTACGAATAACGAACGGGTGGAGAACGGGAGCGTTGAGTTTGATAACGTGACCCTGGAACCGCTCTATAAGATTGTAATCGGCCGTCCGGGACGGTCCAACGCCTTTGAAATTGCTTCCCGGCTGGGGCTGCCCGGCACTATTGTGGGGAGAGCGCGGGAATACTTAACTGTGGACCAGCACCGGGCCGAGGACCTGCTAAAGAACCTTGAACTCACCCAACAGCAGGGCGAAGGGGATCGGGAGGCGGCCCGGGCTTTGCGACGCGAGGCCGAGGTGCTAAAGGATAAGTATGACGCCGAACTGGCGAAGTTTCTGGAGAAGAAGCAGGCCATCCGTGAGAAGGCGGTGGAGCAAGCTCACGAACAGGTGCGCCGGATCCGCCAAGAAGGCGAAGCGATCATCCGCGAACTGCGGGAACAGATCAAGCAGGATTCTAATCGCACGCGTGAGCAGGGTATCCACGAAGCCCGAGATCGGATTAACCAGCTGACCGGGGGGATCCCGGAGCGCCCGGCCCCGGTTGGTGGGGGTACTCCGCCGACTGCACTAAAGCCGGGTGAGACGGTGTTTATCCCGCGGTTTAACCAGGATGGTCAGGTGGTCTCCACTAAAGGTGATGAGGCCGTGGTTCAGGCGGGTAGTATCCGGCTGAACCTGCCCTTTGCGGAACTCCGGCTGCGCACCGCTGCCCGAACTCCGGAACCGATGCGCGGAACCACCGGTCAGATGGCCTTACAGAAGGTCATGGACTTCAAGTCCGAGCTGGATATGCGCGGGATGCGGGCCGAGGAAGCCCTTAACGAAATGGACAAATATCTGGACGACGCCGTCCTCTCGGGCGTGGAGCGAGTGCACCTGATCCACGGCAAGGGTACTGGAGTGCTGCGGGCGGCGGTAACCGAGCACCTGCGCGGCGACTCCCGGGTGAAAAGCTTCCGTCTCGGGGAGGCTGGCGAAGGCGGGATAGGGGTAACCGTGGTAGAATTCTAAAAAGGGGACGCTCCCCTTTTTACCTAGGGGGGAAAGAATGCGCACTTCTGATGAGTGCTACGGATGCCTGGAGAACTTGATTCAAAAGACGGCGAGTCAGGCCAGGACCGACGAAGAACGCCGGGAAAAGGCCCGGCGGGCCGGAATAGCCGTTTTGGAACGTGACTATCCGAAGAACTGTATTCCTACGCAGATCGCGGGCGAAGCGCAGCGGGTGATCAGAGAAACCGCCGGGGATAAAGACCCTTTCCATCGAATAAAGGCTCAGGAAATGGGTCTGGCGGCCCGGATGATCTCCTCTGTCCAGCGGCGTTTCGGCGGCGACCTGCCCGACCTGATCAAGGTGGCGGCGCTGGGTAACGCCGTAGACTTCTTCAAGGATTCCGAGACGGTAGCCCGGGATATGAAGTCACCGGTGGAGTTCTACTTGGATCAGACGGCCGAGTTCATTGCCCGGCTGGCTGACTGCCGCCGGATCCTCTATCTGGCGGACAACGCTTCGGAATGCTACTTCGATCTCGGGCTGATACGGGAACTGGAAAAGTACGCCGAAACATATTACACTGTGAAGGAATCCCCGGTGCAAAACGATTTGACGATGATTGAGCTTGAACAGGCAGGGTTAGCGGGAAAAATGAAGAATATTGCAACTACAGGCACCGACACGCCGGGACTGGATCTGGGGGCGGCTTCGGAGCGGTTCAGGGAATTGTTTTACGGTGTGGATCTGATCCTCGCCAAAGGGATGGGCTACTACGAGACCCTCCCGGAGATTGAGGAGCGGCCACCCGTTTTTCACGTGCTGATGGCCAAGTGCGCGCCGGTGGCGCGGGCCCTGGGCGTACCACAGAACAGCTATGTGGCGACTATTTGTTAACGGAGGACAGTCATGCTAGAGATTAACGGTCTGAAGGTGGCGGTGGCCGGGAAGGTGATTCTGGAAGACATCAACCTGGTGATTAATGACGGAGAGGCACACGTCTTATTCGGCCCGAATGGGTCTGGCAAGTCCACTCTTTTGGGGGCTATCTCCGGCTTCGCCAGGTATCAGATACTGGACGGAGAGATTATTTTCAAGGACGTGGACATCACGCACAAGCCCGTGCATGAGCGGGCGCTCCTTGGAATCGGCCTGATGTTCCAACGTCCGCCGACGATCAAGGGCCTTCCGATGGAGGATATGATCCGAATCTGCGGTCAGGGGCGTGAGGTTCCGAAAGAGCTGCCGGAGCGTCTAAATTTTGCTAAGTTTATGCACCGTGAAGTAAACCATGGTTTCTCAGGAGGCGAGCTGAAGCGTTCCGAACTCCTGCAGTTGATGGCCCAGGATCCGGATCTGGTGCTCCTGGACGAGCCGGAGTCCGGGGTAGACGTTGAGAATATCGCTTTGATTGGGGAATCGATCAACCAGCTCCTGGATCGTGACGGGTTGAACGATAATGCCCTCTGTCCGCGCCGGAAGCGGGAGTTGCGCCGGAAGTCCGGCCTGGTGATTACCCACACCGGACACATCCTGAACTATGTCAACCCGGATGTCGGACACGTGCTCTTTGACGGACGGCTCTCCTGTATGGGGAACCCCCGGGAACTCTTCGGCTGTATTCAAAAGATCGGGTATGGCGAGTGTGTGCGGTGTTCGCAGACCTGCTCCTGATGCCGGAGCATCCGTTATTAGGCCAGAGAACTGAAGGAGAGTCGGATTATGAGTGATAAGAAAGTACTGCCGCAGTTTTTTAAGAAAGAATCACCGAAACGTGCCTATATGGACTCTCTGCAGGTACTGGACATCCTGGATCGGAACCGGCTGGTACAGACCGGCATCGATTTCGCCGGTGTGGACCGTTCCGGAACCTTTATGCAGATGGATGATTCCGTCGTGCACTGTGGTGTCCAGCAGCCCGGCGTGGAGGTAATGAGTACCGAGGAAGCGGTGTCCCGGTACGACTGGCTGATGGACTATTACTGGAGAACCGTGTCTCCCGAAACCGACGAATACACCGCTTATGCCCATGAGCACTCACGGCACGGATACTTCATTCGCGCCCTTCCCGGGGTTAAGTCTACGCAGCCGGTGCAGGCCAGCCTGTACATCGCCGAGAACGGGTTCGCCCAGGCCGTGCACAACATCATTATTGTCGAGGAAGGGGCCGAGCTGAACATTATCACCGGGTGCGCCAGCGGCCACGCCGTCCGGACCGGGATGCACCTGGGGATTTCCGAGTTTTACGTGAAGAAGAACGCCAAACTGACCTTCACCATGATCCACAACTGGGGTGAGGACATGTATGTGCACCCCCGGAGCGGGATGATCGTGGAGGAAGGGGGTGCGTTTCTCTCGAACTTCGTTTGCATGCATCCGGTGCAGGAGTTGAAGATGAATCCCCTGACCAGACTGGTCGGTCCCGGCGCACTGGTTCGCTCGCACAGCATTCTGGTGGCGCAGCCGGGGGTAAAGATGGACGTCGGTTCGCGGGTGTACCTGGAGGCTCCGAATACCAGGGCTGAAATCATCGCCCGGGCCTTGACCACCGGTGGCGATATCATAAACCGGGGACACCTGCGCGGCGATGCGCCCGGCGTCAAGGCACACCTGGAGTGTCACGGGCTGATCCTGTCGAAGGAGGGCATCATCCACGCCATTCCGGAACTGGAGGCCAGGGTGGCCGGTGCCGAGATGTCGCACGAGGCGGCGGTCGGAAAGATCGCCCCGGAGGAAATTGAATACCTGATGGCCCGGGGATTGAGTGAGGAAGAGGCCACTTCCACGATCGTGCGCGGCTTCTTGAACGTGCAGATGGAAGGGCTGCCTGCGGAACTGCAGGCCGAGATCGACCGGGCGGTGAAACAGAGCCAGGACAGCATTATGTAAGAGGGTAGGGGTGCCCTTGCTAAAGGGGAATCAGCCGACCATTGTTACCTCCGTTGCGGTCTTGCGGCTCCCAGGGTTCCCTAGGCTCGCCGTTGCCAGGCGGGATGGGATCATCATCGTCTCCCAGGAAGGGTGGGAACCCGGGCAGGATACTTCCGTCGTGTAGGTCGCAGGTCTTGGTGGGGAGCCGAATGCTAAAGTCGTTTACAAAGTCCGGCACCTCATAGCCCACATCCACGCGGACACTGGTAATCCGCTCGGGACAAAACTCGCTGGCTAAGAGGCCGGTCTCCGGGCAGATCTCAACCAGGACGTGCGAGCTGTCCATTTCGGTCGGGACGGTGCCCTTTTCAAACAGGTCGGAAACCTGGTGCTCCTGCGGTGTCCGCGGACCCGGCAGGAGTCCGGATTTGGAGTCTACCGTGGCGGTGACCAGCCCGCCCGGTTGCGGGAAATTCCGAACGGGGACGCCCGCAAGGGCTTTGGTCATCACTTCGTGCCAGATCTGAGCACCGAACACACCGCCGTAGGCACCGACCGGTAGAGACTTATTCTGGTCGTCGTGCCCGATCCAGACCACTCCGACCAGCTCCGGGGTGTACCCAGCAAACCAGATGTTTTCACGTTTGTCGGTGGTGCCGGTCTTGCCGGCGACGGGACGGTTGCCCATCCGTGCTCTGGTGCCTGTGCCCTGGGTTACGACGGTTCGGAGCATATCGGTAATCAGGTAGGCGGTGGTTGCTTTCATTGCCCGAACCTTAATCGGGACGATTTCCTCGATCACCGTTCCCCGGTTGTTCTTCACCATCGTGATCGCGGTGGGTTCGATATACACCCCTTGGTTCGCAAAAGCGCCGTAGGCACCGGCCATTTCCAGCGGGGTGACGCCGTGGGTCAGGCCGCCCAGGGCGATGGCCAGGTTGTGACGGTCGTCCAGGAGTTTCTCGGAGAAACCGAGCTTCAGTGCAAAGTCGACGCCACGGGACGGGGTCACGTATTCCAGAGCCTTAATCGCCGGCATGTTGACCGACCAGGTCACTGCGGTACGCATGGTGACCAGACCCCGGAAGATGCCGTCGTAATTGACGGGCTCCCACTTCGGGTACTTGATGGGGACATCGTCATAGATCGTGGCCGGACCCATTCCGAGATGCTCAATCGCCGGACCGTAGGCGATGATCGGCTTAAAGGCGGAGCCGGGCTGCCTGCGCTCACGGGTGCCCCGGTTCCACTGGCGGCGCTGGGTGTGTTCACGGCCCCCGACGATGGCCTTGATGTGGCCGTTGTGCGGGTCGAGGAATACCGCAGCGCCCTGCGGCTGCAGGGTGTCTTTGCCGTCCCGGGTAGACCCTGGGAAGTTGTTGTTATTGGCGAAGGCCGCTTCGGCCGCATCTTGGACCTTGGGATCCAGAGTGGTGTAGACCTTCAGGCCCTCACGGAAGACGGTGGCCTCTCCATACTTGGCGACGAGCTGCTCGGTAACATAGTCAATGAAATAGGGATAGGGATACTGGCGATCCGCCGGGGTGGTGTCACTCAGTTCGATTGGCTTCGCCTTGGCGGCCTCGTATTGTTCTTCGGTGATGTGGCCGAACCGGTACATCATTCCCAGAACAGTGTTCCGACGCTGCGTTGCGGCATCGTAGTTCTGGTATGGGGAGTAGTAAGAGGGCGCCTGGAGCAGGCCGGCCAGCATTGCTGCTTCTTCGATATTGAGCTCCTGAACTGATTTCCCGAAATAAGTAGAGGCAGCGGACTGAATGCCGTAAGCGTGCTCGCCGAAGAAGTTCCAGTTTAGGTACATCTGAAAGATTTCGTCCTTGGAATAGTGGCGTTCCACCTGGACTGCCAGAAATGCCTCCTGGATCTTGCGCTTGTATGCCTTATCCGGGGTCAGGAAAACGTTCTTGACCAACTGTTGGGTTAGCGTGCTGCCGCCGACCCGGGAACCGGTAGTCGCATTCACCCAGACGGAGCGGGCAATGGCACGGATATCGACGCCGTGGTGCTGGTAGAAGGAGTTGTCCTCGGCAGCCAGGAAAGCCTTCTTCACGTGCGGAGGCACGTCATTGATGGAGATCGGAATCCGTTTCTCGATACCGATCTCTGCAATCAGCTCCCCGTTTTGGTCGTAGATCAGGGTGGCATTGTTCGGTTGTAGGGCATTGACGTCAAAAGCGGGGATGTCTTTCAGGCTGAGTACTAACATACCGAAAGCGGCACCGCCGCCGATGAACACCGCCAGGGCCACCAAGACGACTGTAAGTCGTAGGATGTTTAACTGCCGTCTCTTTTTGGGCCGTCTCTTCTTTTCAGGCATGGGTTCCTCCCGTAGAATTACAGGCTAATCTTACTTTGTCTTGCATTATATCATAGCAGAAATGAAAATTAGAAACGCAAAAATATGGCTCGTTGCACGTTTCCGCAACACTCTGCTATAATTTAGAAGACGTTGCAAAGGGTCATTCGGATTTAATTAGATCATGGTAGCGTTACCGTATCTGTGATGGGAGGCATAATCTTGGATCTGGCAACACAACTGGAGGTCATTCGCCGCGGGGTTGTGGAGATCATCCCAGAAGAGGAACTGCTGGCAAAACTGCGCCGTTCGCTGGCTACTGGAAAGCCGCTCCGGGTGAAACTGGGGCTCGACCCGACGGCGCCGGACATACACCTCGGGCACACCGTGGTTTTACAAAAACTGAAGCAATTTCAGGACTTGGGACACCAGGTTTTTCTAGTTTTAGGGGACTATACGGGGCGCATCGGGGATCCGTCCGGGAAATCGGAAACCCGCAAGCAGCTCACCGAGGAGGAGGTGCTGGCCAACGCCCGCACCTACGAGGAGCAGATTTTCAAGATCCTCTCCCCACACAAAACAACTATCGTCTTCAACAGCCAATGGCTGGCACCGCTGAACTTTGCCCAGGTGCTTGAGCTGTCTTCGAAATACACGGTAGCTAGGATGCTGGAGCGCGACGACTTCGAAAAGCGCTTCCGTTCCCAGTTGCCGATCAGCATCCACGAGTTCTTTTACCCGTTGATGCAGGGGTACGACTCGGTCGCCTTGGAGGCGGACGTGGAACTTGGGGGTACCGACCAGAAGTTTAATCTACTGATGGGTCGCACTCTGCAGAAGGAGTACGGTCAGGAGCCGCAGATCGCCATTACCACGCCGCTTTTAGAGGGACTGGACGGCGTCCAGAAGATGAGCAAGAGCCTGGGGAACTACGTGGGGATTACCGAGCCGGCGGGGAAAATGTACGGCAAGATTATGTCCCTGGCGGACGAACTGATGTCGCGTTATTTTGAGCTGGTGACTCCGCTGAGCTTGGATGAAGTGAAGGTCGTATTGAGCGACATCACCGAGGGGCGGCTACACCCGCGTGACGCGAAGATGATGCTCGCCCGCACCATCGTGGAGGCCTTCCACGGAATTGAAGCGGCGTTGCAGGCAGAAGCCGAGTTCAAGAAGGTGTTCCAACAGCACGAACTGCCCACTGATATTTCAACCTTTCTGGTGCCGTACGAGGCACTGGCGAACGGACGCATCTGGTTGCCCAAGCTGATGGTTCTGGCCGGTCTTGCATCCAGCACCAGTGAGGCGCGCCGCCTGATCAAAGGCGGTGGGGTGAAGGTGGACGAAGAGAAGGTAACGGACGCAGATACCGAAATTGAGCCGGTCAGTGACTTGATCATCCAGGTTGGGAGACGTAAGTTCGTGCGGCTCGTATAGCCCGTACCGCACCTATATAGAAGAGATACTGTAGAGCGCCCGAAAAAAGGGGCGCTTTCCCTTTTGCATCAGGCTTTGTTATTAAGGAAAGAATCCTAAATGACGAACGGGAGGGATTAAGATCGGACGCAGGCGGGCGGTGGCCAGGGAGCTCAAGGCCACTCTAAACATCGGAAGACCGGACGAGGTCGGTTCGATCCTTAAGCGGCTGCGTCCGTATGATCAGGCTGTAGTCTTGCGTCGCCTGGACCCTGCAGTCCAGCTTCGTGTCTTTGAAGTGATACCCACCGCCATGGCGGCCGACATCTTCCAGGAGCTTGAGCGCGAAGAACGGCTGCAACTGCTGGTGGCGATCGGTGCGGCGAAGGCGGCGCCGATCCTGGATGAAATGTCGTCTGACGACGCCACGGATCTCTTAGCTGAACTGGATCAGGACCACCAGCGTGAACTGCTTTCCCTGTTACGGATGGAAGAGGCCGACGAACTGCGTTCGCTCCTGGCTTATCCGGAACAGACCGCCGGTGCGATAATGACTACCGAATATGTATCTCTGGCGGCAAACAACACCGTGAGTGAGGTTTTCGAACAGCTGCGGCGGGTGTCCCGTGAAGCCGAGACCATCTATTACTTGTATGTGGTGGATGAACAGGAACACCTGGTGGGCGTGCTGTCCATCAGGGATCTGATCATGGCGGAGCCGGATACCAGGGTGGAAAAGTTAATGATTCAGGACTTGGTCGCGGCCAAGGTCAACGATGACCAGGAAGACGTGGCCAGGATGATCGAACAGTACGACCTGCTGGCCATTCCGGTCGTGGATCTGACTGGAACCCTGGTGGGCATTGTGACCGTTGACGATATCATCGACGTTATCACTGATGAGGCTACTGAGGACATTTCGCGCCTAAACGCGATCAGCGGGCGAGCCGTGGACGACCTGCGTGTGGGTGCAGTTGCTGCCGCTCGGAAGCGTTTACCCTGGCTGGTACTGCTACTGTTCATCGGTATCCTTTCCGGAAGTATTATTGCCAGCTTCGAGGAGACCTTGGAAGCAGTCGTGATTCTGGCCATCTTCATCCCGATGATTGCCGACATGGCGGGGAACACCGGCACCCAGTCCTTGGCGCTGGTGGTGCGTGGTCTGGCTCTAGGGGAATTCAAAACCGAAGATGTGTTTCGCCTGCTGCGGAGAGAGGCCGGGGTGGGGCTGATCCTGGGAACGGTAAATGGCTTAGCGATCGCCGTGATCGCATCCATATGGCAGCAAAGTATCGTCTTGGGGTTCGTTATCGGGTTCTCGCTCTGGCTGACCTTGATCGTGGCTACCCTGGTCGGGGCGATCGTGCCGATTATCATCAGCCGCTTTAACATCGACCCCGCAGTCGCCTCCGGACCCTTCATCACCACCGTCAACGACATCGTCGGCCTCACCATCTACTTCTCCGTAGCCACCGCCCTAATGGTCTACCTAATCTAACTTATCCCCAAAAGGGGGACAGGCTACTTTTTGGCACAAAAGATCCCCGCACTTCTTCGCACCCTAATAGACGCGAGGCTTACAGCCTTTCGCGATATCCAGAGGAGAAGTCCTGTAGCCGTTTCCGGCCCTAGTTATCCACAAAAGTAGCCTGTCCCCTTTTCCGGAATCATTCCCTCTGCTCGCACATAAGTATATTTATAGTATGCTTTCGGGGAGTGGGTGCAGTGTTCAGACGCCGCCGCAACCCAAGGGTCAGCTTGATTGTGATCCTGATCATTTTAACTCTTGCGGTGGTAGTGGCGGAGCGCACTCTCGCCTCGAGCATTGTCGCTATTGCCAAAGCTAAGGCGGTACAGACCGCGGTGCTCACGGTGAACGGAGCGGTGCGCCAGCATCTTACCGATAGCGGTGTCAAGTATCAGGATTTGATACACGTACATAAGGACCGGGACGGCCGGATTGTAATGATGCAGGCGAACACCATCAAGATCAACGAGCTTGCTACCGGATTTGCTATGGCATCGGAGCGGGCGATTGCCGATATGGACCGGGAAGCCTTCTCGATTCCCCTCGGTCAGGTGCTTGGCAGCCAGCTATTAGCCACCTATGGACCTGGCATTCCGGTGCGCATCATTCCCGTGGGCGCAGTGGAAATCGAGATGGTGGACAGGTTTGAGGCGGCGGGGATTAACCAGACTAGGCACCGGATTTACCTGGACCTGGCCTCTACCGTGCGGATTGTCGTGCCGTGGCAGCGTACCGAGGTCCAAATTGCCACTAGAGTGCCGCTGGTGGAGAATATTGTGGTTGGTGAAGTTCCGGACACCTTCGTAACTCTGGACGGAGGCCTACTCGGAGCGGGATTTGTTAAATTATTGCAAGAAGGTAGCCTGAGATAGCATAAATGGTAAGGTTGGTAGAAATGCTATTAATGGATAGAACTAAGTCGGAAAGGTGAGGCCGCACTAGCAGAATAGGGGCCAAACCGGTTGACACTAGGTAGGCCCTGTGCTATATTAGGACTTGCCCACGTAAGGGGATGTAATAGTTCCAGTGAAGCAAGTTTTTGACTGTTGACGTGGGTGAGATTCCGGTGGTACACTAACAAATGTGGCCCAAAACGGGCGACACAAAAAAGATACCACATCTGGTCTTTGAAAACTGAACAGTGGCGTTTAAGTTCTTTGAGTTTTGATGGAGAGTTTGATCCTGGCTCAGGACGAACGCTGGCGGCGTGCTTAACACATGCAAGTCGTGCGGAGATGAGACGGAAGTTTACTTTTGTTTCATCTTAGCGGCGGACGTGTGAGTAACACGTGAACAACCTGCCCTACCAACAAGCTAATGGGGCGCGAACCCATCCTAACACGCCAGCTTATAGATAGAGGCCGACTTTCCTCTCCGGATGATGTCATCCAAAGAGCGTATCCGGTATTAGCA
>JAHRFU010000056.1 GCA_019084485.1 Desulforudis sp.
CGACACAGGCCGTGCTCGTGCAGACGAGGATTTGGGTCGGTGGGGCCATGACCCCGCTCTGCAGTCGCTCGTTAATTTGGGGGAGATGCTTGCGTTTGATATCCTGTAGGTCCGACAGGCTCTGCACCAACGTCCGCCGCCTCCACTTCTGCTTCCTTTTCCTGATACTGACCGGTAATCCGGGCTACGTCATTAAGAGTTAGGTGACCGTGAACGTCTTCATTGACGGTGATCAGCGGCGCCAGACTGCAGGCCCCGATACACCGCGTCGAGCGCAGGGTGAACATCCCATCCTCGGTATTCTGGTTTTCTTCCACGCCCAGAAGTTTGCTAAACCGGTCGTACACGTTCTGCCCGTTCTTGACGTAGCAGGCGGTGCCCAGGCACACGCTGATGGTGTATTTTCCACGCGGTGAGGTTATAAACTGGGAGTAAAATGTGGCCACTCCGTTGATGTGTCCGACGGGTAGGCACATCTTTTCGGCCACGTGAATCTGGACCTCACGGGAAAGGTAGCCGAATAGTTCCTGGGCCTTGGCCAGAACTCGAATCAGGCCTCCCGGTCGATCGCCGTAGCGCTCAATAATCTTGTCCAGGGTCAGGTAGTGTCGATCGATAACCGACATCTTGTTATCTTTGGCCATATTGCTTCACCCTCCACTTAGGGTGGGCGTGAAAAGGTTATTTTATAGATGGGAAATATATGTTGTAGGAGAAAAGGGGAAAGATATTCTAGGATTATGTTGCCTAGCAAATTATAGAAGAGCGGGGGATTTTCAGGGATGAACACGGTGAAAGTATGGATTCTGATGGCTGGGCTGACGCCACAAAAGGGGACAGGCTACTTTTTCAAATAGCCTTCCCCCTGTTTGACTATACTCTTAGAGCCCCAACGTTTACATCTAATCAAGATATCCACAGGGTGAGGTCTCCGGCCTCATTTTCACTTAGTTATCCATAAAAGTAGCCTGTCCCTTTTTTTGGATGCGCTGGGGGTAGGCTAGGGGGACTCCCTCGTCCAGGGAGCGGCGCCAGATGATTTCGCGAATGGTACGCTCCGCGTGCCAGAGGGAGGCGGGGAAGGTCTTGGCGATGATCGTATATGCACCGCCGCGTTCGTCCTCGTTAATGTCCGTGACACCGATAATCTGCGGGGGTTCCAGATAGGTACCGGCCTCATCGGTGATCAGGTGTTCCCCGAGGGTTTCGGTGGCCTCGGCGCACACCCCCTGCAAGAACTCCCGGATGCGGGCGGGGTTTTCCTCAAACGGGAAGGTGGCCGAGACGATCACACGCAGTTCCCGTCGGTTAAAGTTGTTGACCGTCCGTATCTCCGAGTTGGCGATGTAGAACTTGCGTCCGGACCACTCGCGCACAGTGGTCATGCGCAAGCCCACCTCCTCCACCGTTCCGGTGACCTCACCGTTGATGGAAACGAAGTCCCCCACCCGAATCTGATCCTCAAACATCAGGAAAAATCCGGTAATCACATCTCGAATCAGGGTCTGCGCGCCAAACCCCACCGCCAGACCGACCACGCCGGCTCCGGCCAGGATCGGGGCGATGTTGAAGCCTGGGGCAAAGGCCTGAATGATTAACAGCGCGGACACCGCGAACAGGACATAACGCAATACCGAACTGAGGAGGCTGACCAGGGTTTCTTTCTTCTGCGGGTCGCTACGCCCTACCGAAAAGACGCGGCGGATCACTTTCTGCCCCAGGAAGATGAGCAACCAAGTGGCGGCGACGATCAAAGCGGCCTGAAGGACGCTGTTCAGAAAGGCAGTGTACCTGCCGTTCTCCTGCAACGTTTGGATAACCTGAGTAATGTCCATAGCGCCGAATCCCTTCTCTCAACTGTTCTTACTATATCTTAGCAATTCCGCCTGCCTCGCGTCCAATGCGCCCCTACCATAACCATATATTTACAACTCACAGGGTTCCGGTTTTTGCAATATTGTGCCAGCGGCGCACGTAATAATCTATTAGCTTACCCAAATATCTAAACGGAGAGAAGGTTTGGAAAAGGGAAATGATCGAACGTGTGGTGAAAATGCCGCTTGAGGCCGGCAACTGGTCCAGGGTACTGGTGGGTGGAGTCTTGGCTATCTTCCCGATCATCAACTTTCTCAGCATGGGCTATTGTGTGGAGGTCATGGAGCGAACCAGCCGCTCGCACTATGAAATGCCGGCTTGGGATGGATGGAGCGCAAAGTTTCTGAAGGGCTTGGGGATTGGAGTGGTCGGCCTATTATACATGATCGTACCGGCCCTGCTTCTCTCCGCTACCGGACTCTGGAGCAGCGTCTCTGCTCAGACCATGGCCACCGGTTTTAACCCCATCGGCATTGCCGGAATGGGAACCGCCGCCCTGATTTCAATGATCCTGTTCATGTTCCTGGCCTTCCTGATCCCGATGGCCATCGCCAAGTTCGCCGCTACCGGTGACTTCGTCGCCGCTTTCCGGTTCGGCGAAATCATCCGGCACATTGTTGCCGCGCCGGCCAGCTACGTTGCCACCTTTGTCCTGGCAATCGCCCTGTATGCCCTGGTGTCCTTTCTTAATGCAGTCCCCTACCTGGGATGGCTCCTGACGGTATTTGCCTACTTCTACGTTACCGTGGTCGTCGCGGCTCTGTTCGGGGCCGTCTACCAGAAGAGCCTGGCAGGCACAAGTCACTGAGGAGATGGGGGTGTTATAGGGTTCTCAACTAAAGAACGGGGAGCCGATGCACGGCTTCCCGTTTCTCTGTGTATCCCCGGTCTTGTGCGGAAACAGGTTGAAGAGCTGAAAAACCATGCCTACTTCCTGGCGGATCTTGTTCAGATTGTCCTTCTTCCGGTCGATCAGGTGGTCCTCGATGAAAACATCACCGCTCTCCGCCGTCTCCAGGAAGTTGATGCAGTGCAACAGAGTGCTTTTTCCGGAACCGCTGGCACCGATCAGGCAGACCACCTCACCGGCCTGAACCTCCATATCCACGTCCTTGAGTACATGCAGCGCTCCGAAGTGTTTGTTCAGTTTACTGACTTTTATCATTAAAGACTCCTCCGAACACTATTTATCGACATCCAGACGGTTTTCCAGCTTCTTGGCGAGGAAGGTAAACACGACCACCAGCGCCAGGTAGTACAGACCGGCGATGGTATAGTACTCGAGCACGTTACCCAGCTGATTAGCCGCTCGTCGCATCGCCGTCATAAAGAGTTCAGGCATGGTCACAAAGGCGGCCGGCGAAGAATCCTTCAGACCAATGATAAACTGGTTGCCGAGCGGGGGGATGCTGCGTTTGAAGGCCTGCGGCAAAACAATGCGCCGCATCGCCAAGTTGTAGATCATCCCCACTGAAAGCGCTGCTTCCATCTGCCCCCGGTTGATGAACTGAATGCCACCCCGGAAGATTTCCGCGATATAGGCACCATTGTGAACGGCCAGCGCCAGTGAGGCCGCCCAGAAGGCGGGTACATCCAGAACCGGAGCCAATCCGTAGTAAATCCAGAAGATCTGGACGATCAACGGGGTGCCGCGGATGACGGTGATGTAAGCATCCGCGATGGTGTTGAAGAACCTGTCTTTCTTAGTCACCACTAATGTCGGCACCGACGTACTTCTCGGCGATGGCCAGGTAGGTACCATCAGCCTTGATGTCGGCCAGAGCCTGGTTGATCGCGGTCAGGAGCTGTGGGATGCTATTCATTTGGTCACACAACTATCTATCCCATAAATTGTATCCTAACCTAGGTCTCGCTGGCAAAGACTTCGAGTAAGGAAAAGCCGGACGTGTCTCCCGAGAATTCGTGTACGATCAACCTAACTCAGGTAGCCATTCGATTACTCGCAAATCCTGCCTGATGTGAGATCATTCTGGGGGAATCGGCCACATCTCCAAACCATATCCCGCTCCATACCGCTTCAGCATAGGTAGCCGGGAGTAAAACCGGTATATGAGGTTTGCCGGAGATAGACGTGCCATGATACAGTTATTCAATACAGCCTGTATCGAGTTAACCAATTACCCGATCGGCGGATCTGAATGGCCGCCGGTCGTCCTATTTTCGGGAATCCGGCTATGACTGCATCCGATCTGCATTCCCGAGAATTGCAAAGAACTATTCCTGGAGAGATTTGGTGATCGGATTCTCCGGATACCCTAGGAAGTAACTGACCAACAATCCGCCCAAGACCAGGAAGCCAAAACTCGCCGCCACCACGTCCAGGAAATCGACATCGTCAAGCAACCGCAAACCATTCACCTCGCTTAATATATACATATTCCGGTCTGCGGTCGGTCGTTCTTTGTCGGATTATCAAGGAATAATACGAGCGAATAGGCCCCTATAGTTGGTTGCTTTTAGGTACAATCAATAAGAAGGAGAATACCTCAAAACTCGACATTGTTGTTAAGTTTTAGGGCTGACATGGGGGGGATATCTTTGAATGTTGTTTCGGCTCTGTCCTTTGTGGACAACCAGGGTCAGCACGCGAACAAAAAGGCCTCCCTCTTCAGCGCTTGGCTGCGGTGCGTTAAGCTCGGGGCCCCCGCCTTCGGTCTCTCCGAACCGCCTTCTTCCTTCGCTGAAGAAGCCGAAGAGTTGCAACGGCAACACCATCACCTGATTACCACCTCATCCCCGTATTTGGACATAATGGAACAACTCGCGCAAGACTGGCCGGCCTGCGCGGTCGTTCTGACAAACAATGCGGGACGTGTTTTATCGGTACGCATTAACCCCGAGGCCGCATCCGGTCAGCTACTGTTTTTTCTGCAACCAGGCTCTTCCCTGGCCGAGGAAGCGATGGGGAATAACGGTGCGGGTACCGCATTACACAGCGGTCAGCTCTCGGTTTTCAACGGTTTTGAACACTATAACCAGTCGTATCTGGACTGGAGTACCGCCGGTGTTCCGATCATCACGCCAAGCGGGGAAACAGTCGGCGCATTGGGCGTTTTTGTGAGCCAAGGGGAGGGGATGGTCGAGGAGGCAGCCCGGTTTCTTGAGGCCATTGCCGCCACTCTGGGACGCACTTTCAATAGGATCGAGCCCGACTGCTCGGCTGCGCCCGTGAACGGTTGCCAAAACAGCGCAGTCCGCCAACCGGATAGCCTCACGTCTGATGAAAGCCTGTACCAATACGACCACCTGAGCCTGGCCTTGAAAATAATGGGGGGATTCGCCCACGAGGTGCGTAACCCTCTGACCATCATCCGTGGGTTCGCGCAGTTGTTGCTCGAAGGAACCAGCCATCCGGATCAAACCCGTCGGTACCTCTCGCTCATTCTGGACGAGGTGGACCGGGTCAACGATCAGATCAAGGGTTTTATCAGCTTGTCCTCCTCCGATGAGTCAAACGACCAGACCGTCGACATTGATTCGGTTTTAAAGGATGTAAACCTGCTCATGGACGGCTACGTTTTTCTGAAGGGGATTAACCTCGTTGTCGAAACCGAACCGGAAGTAGGTGCGGTTAAGGGTAACCCGCAGCAGTTGAGGCAGGTAATGATAAACCTGACCAAGAATGCCCTCGATGCCACCCCCGCCGGCGGCACGGTAACCGTTCGGGCTGCCGGAAACGACGAGCAGGTCCGGATTGAGGTGGCCGACAGCGGAGCAGGGATTCCTGAAGAACTGATGCCGCAAATCTTCGACCTCTTCTTTACAACCCGTGACGGGGTGGGCCTGGGACTGGCGATCAGCAGAGACGTCATTCACCGCCACGACGGCACCATCACCGTCGACAGCAGTCTCACCGAGGGCACCCGCGTCACCGTAATCATCCCCCGCTCTCCCCGAGTCCTAAAGGCATAGATCCGGATTCCCCCTGAATTTGCCGGGAGGACTAGTATCCCGAAGGTTAAAGGGCCGGGGGTTAGTTACAAAAACCCTGCCAGAAAAATGAAGGGCTAATCATTTATTGATTAGCCCTTGCACATTTGCAATGAGTTAATGTGTTGGTGGCTTGGCCTCCTAGGAGCCCTGCAGGCGGCGGATGCGCTCGTCGAGATCGGGATGACTGGCGAACAGGCTACTCAGGCCCTTCTTCCCACCGCTGATCTTCAGGGTTTGCAGTGAGGACTCGGATTTATCTACCAGTTGCACGTTTTGCTTCAATGACTTCAGCGCCCGGATCATTTTGTCCCTACCGGCAAGGCTAGCACCTCCCCGATCCGCGTGGAACTCACGATGACGGGAGTAGGCCAAGACCGCAATGCTACCCAGGATTGAGAACAGGATTTGGAACACGATGATCGAAGCGATGTGCACGATCCCGGCCATCTCGCTACGCACCATGTTGGAAACGGCGTAGGCGATGATGCGCGACAGGAAGACCACAAAGGTATTGATCACGCCCTGAACCAGGGTCATGGTCACCATGTCACCGTTGGCAATGTGCGCCACTTCGTGCGCCAGAACTCCCTCTACCGCATCCGCGTCCATACGCTGCAGGAGCCCGCTGGACACCGCCACCAGGGAGTTGTTCTTGGACGGTCCGGTGGCAAAGGCGTTGACCTCGGGGGATGGATAAATTCCGACCTCAGGCATCTTGGTAAGCCCGGCCCGCCGGGACATCTCGTGTACCTGATCAATGAGGCGCCGCTCCGGCACGGTCAGGTTGCCGCGCGGTTCGAGCACCTTGACGTTCATCATTTTCTTCGCCATCCACTTCGACAACGCCAGTGAAATAAAGGCACCGGAGAAGCCGATGACCGCGGCAAAGACCAGCAAGGCACCGTAGTCAATACCGTAGGCCGTAATGTATCGGTTCACACCCAGGACACTGGTTACGATCACGATTGTGGTCAGCACCAACAGGTTAACTAACAAAAACATACCAACGCGCTTCATGATTTCTGCTCATCTCCTCCTGTAAACAAAATTCTGCTCAAACTGGATTATACCATGAAGGTTCAGAGCGGTTAAGAGCCCTGTTTTGTCAAATAATCGAGATAACTCCCTATAGCCCGCAGGCCTGCTCCAAATCCCTGTTCATCCGGAGCTTTTGGCCCTGACCGGTGAAAGTGAATTTATTCTACCATTTTCCTGCCCGCGACTTTACAAAAGTGCGTTCTCCAGCAAGGATTTTCGGCCTTCCCCTAGAATAAAGCTAGAGTAAGTGGTTAGATTGACCCGATCGTGACATATTAATTAGCTGATATCCGACCAAATGTGATCGCTAATGGGTCTAATGGGTGCCAAATGAGCACGAAAGGATGGCGACAGTTGGAAAAGTACGTATATCTGTTTGAGGAAGGTAACGCCGGGATGAAAGACCTGCTCGGCGGTAAAGGGGCCAACCTCGCCGAGATGACCAATATCGGCCTGCCGGTTCCGCCGGGCTTTATTGTGACTACCGATGCCTGCAACGAGTTTTCCGCCGCAGGCGACCGGTTCCCGGTTGGAATGGAGGATCAAGTGCGTGAGAATATCAGCGTCCTGGCAAGACGCCTGAGGCGCACCTTTGGTGACGAAGCAAATCCGCTCCTGGTTTCGGTACGGTCGGGTGCCCCGGTATCAATGCCCGGGATGATGGACACCGTCCTGAACCTGGGCCTGAACGACCGGACGGTGGAGGGGCTGGTGCGTTCCACCGGTGACGAGCGGTTTGCCCTGGACTGTTACCGCCGCTTCATTCATATGTTCGGTGACGTGGTGATGGGGGTCGAGCACTACCATTTTGAAGCAATCCTCCAGGCTCAGAAGGATCGCAGTCGGGTAAGCTTCGACCACGAACTGACCGCGGCGGGCTGGGCGGAGGTTATCAACCGTTACAAGACTCTGATTCAGGACGAGACCGGGCGCACCTTCCCTCAGGATCCGTTCGAACAGCTGTTTATGGCCATTTTCGCCGTGTTCAATTCCTGGAACACCGACCGGGCGATCACCTACCGGAAAATCAATAAGATCCCGGATACCCTGGGCACCGCCGTGAACGTGCAGACCATGGTGTTCGGGAATATGGGAAGCGACTCCGGTTCGGGTGTGGCCTTCACCCGCAACCCATCAACCGGGGAGAATAAAATCTACGGAGAATACCTGATCAACGCCCAGGGTGAGGACGTGGTCGCCGGAACCCGGACGCCGCTACCCATCGACGCGCTATCGCAGGACCTCCCCGCCGTCTATGAAGAGTTCACCCGGGTCTGTCGGCTCCTGGACCGGCACTACCGTAACATGCAGGACATCGAGTTCACCATTGAACGTGGTAAGCTGTATATCCTGCAAACCCGAAACGGCAAACGAACCGTGAACGCAGCCGTACGCATCGCCGTGGAGATGGTCGAAGAGGGCTTGATCACTAAGGAAGAGGCAATGCTGCGCGTCGAGCCGGAACAACTCGACCACCTGCTGCACAAGCGCATTGACCCTAATGCTCAACTGAACGTCATCGCCACCGGACTTCCCGCCTCCCCGGGCTCTGCTTCCGGGCTGGCGGTGTTTGATGCCGACTTGGCTGAAAAACAGGGCAACGAGGGACAGAAGGTGTTGCTCGTACGTATGGAAACCACGCCGGACGATATTCACGGGATCGTCGCCGCCCAAGGCATCCTCACCTCACGCGGCGGAATGACCAGCCACGCGGCGGTGGTGGCTCGCGGCATGGGTAAACCATGCGTCTGCGGTGCCGAGTCCGTTAAGATCGACATCGAGAACCGGCTCCTGCGTGTCGGTGACATCACCGTGCGTGAGGGTGAGACTATATCCATTGACGGCTCCGCCGGCCGAGTAATAATGGGGGAAGTCCCGATGCTGGATCCGGAATTGTCCCCCGCCTTCCTGCAGTTGCTCGAATGGGCCGATGAACTGCGCACCCTGGGGGTGCGGGCCAACGCCGATACCCCCGAAGACACCGCCAAGGCCCGTTCTTTCGGTGCGGAGGGGATCGGGCTGTGTCGCACGGAACACATGTTCATGGGCCAGAACCGTCTACCCGTGGTCCAGCGCATGATCCTCGCGGAAACAGCCGAGGAGAAGCTGGAGGCTTTGGCCGAACTGTTGCCGATGCAACAGGCCGACTTTTACGGCATATTCAAGGCCATGGAAGGGCTGCCGGTCTGCATTCGCTTGCTGGATCCGCCACTGCACGAGTTCCTGCCCAACGCCGAGGAACTGGCGGTAGAGATTACCCGTCTGAAGCTGACCGGAGGGGCAAAAGAAGAAATTCAGGAAAAGGAAGATCTCTTGCGCAAGGTCCGTTCCCTCTCGGAGTTCAATCCGATGCTGGGGCTGCGCGGTTGCCGCCTGGGCATCGTCTTCATTGATGTCTACCGGATGCAGGTGCGGGCAATCTTCAATGCCGCTTCCCAACTGATCAGTGAAGGCTGTTCGGTAATTCCCGAAGTGGAAATTCCGCTGATCATCGACGTCAAGGAATTTGACTATCTTAAGGAAATGGTGGACGCAGTGGCTGGTGAGGTTGGTGTGGAGACTGGAGTTGAAGTCCCCTATGCGGTGGGGACGATGATTGAGCTTCCCCGGGCGGCGCTCTTGGCCGGGGAGATCGCAGAAACCGCCGAGTTTTTCTCGTTTGGCACCAACGACCTGACTCAGACCACCCTGGGCTTTTCCCGTGACGACGCAGAGGGTAAGTTCCTGCACCATTACCTGGAGTTGAAGCTCCTGCCGGATAACCCCTTCGTGGTACTCGACCGCAAGGGCGTCGGAAAACTGATCCAGATCGGTATCGCAGGCGGCCGGGCGACACGGCCGGACCTTCTGATCGGGATCTGCGGCGAACACGGCGGCGAGCCCTCCTCAATCGAGTTCTGCCACCAGGTGGGGATGAACTACGTGAGCTGCTCCCCCTACCGGGTACCGATCGCCCGCCTGGCGGCCGCCCAGGCCCGCGTGATCACCGACCAGCTGGTGAAGAAGGACTACGGCACGAAATAATCCGTCTGAAATAGGGATACACTAAGGGAACAGGGTAACTGTAAGTCCTTTTGTGATGGAACAGGTTCCGAATATCTAAAGGGGAGTTTGAAACTTGGACGACAGGCTCAGCAGAGGATTCTCTGCAGGTATAATCGCCGGAGTAGCTATGAATCTGATTGACCATTTTCTGTTTTTTGTGATTGGCATAGACCATTTCCGGTTCATTGATTGGGCAGGCATTTTCATTTTTGGGCACACCCCCACAAATCTCCCGGAGGCGGTGTTTGCCCAGGTCGGTCAACTCTTCTTCTCCGGCCTGGTCGGCATTTTCTTCGTCTATCTGCTCCCTCAGGTCACTAGCCGGTACTACCTTGTTAAAGGCGTGATCTATGCTCAGTTTGTCTGGTTCGGATCCTACGCCCTGTCCATCCTGTTCCAGGTGCCCGGACTGAGGACAATCAGCTTGGAAAGTGCGGTATCCGATCTTATCGGTTCCTTGGTCTATGGTCTGGTTCTGGCCTGGGTATTGAGACTAATAGATAAACGTGTCGGAGTCTGAGACCACACTTGGTTACATCCCCTTGAACCGGCCATTGTGTCGGTCCTTAAACTTCCAGTTAAATCCCGTATCCGGCATCAGGCGAGACTCGAGAAAACGTGCCAAGCCCTCCGGATCCATAAACCGGGTCAGTTTTCCTTCCTCGGC
This sequence comes from Desulforudis sp., assembly GCA_019084485.1. Classification (GTDB taxonomy): domain Bacteria; phylum Bacillota; class Desulfotomaculia; order Desulfotomaculales; family Desulforudaceae; genus SURF-60. The sequence goes on from JAHRFU010000056.1 coordinate 10,580, forward strand.
CACAGATATGGCACCGGTCTCCTCGGAAACCACGACCACCACCGCATCCGACTGTTCAGTCACTCCGATCGCCGCCCGGTGCCTGGTGCCGAGATCCTTCGGGAGTTGGAGATTCGGGGTCAGGGGCAGGTAGCAGCTGGCGGCCAGTAACCGGTTTGCTCTGACGATCACCGCCCCGTCGTGCAACGGTGTCTCCTTCTTGAAGATCTGGATCAACAGGAACCGGGACACCAGGCCGTCCATCGGCACCCCGGTTTCCACGTATTCCTTGAGCCCGGTTTCACGCTCCAGGACGATCAGAGCCCCGATCCGTTTGCTGCTCATCTCCTGGACGGCCTCAACCACCTCGGAGATCACCCACTTGTACTGTTCATTAGCCTGAATCAGGTTGGCAAACGGACGTCCGCGGCCCAGCTTCTCCAGCATGCTGCGGAGTTCGGGCTGGAAGATGATCGGGATAGCCACCACCGCCATCACCCAGACCTTCTCCAACGTCCACTTCAGCATACCAAGCTGGAAAATCTCCGCCACCCCGGTTAACACCACCAGAACCAGGAGTCCCTTCAACAGCTGGACTGCCCTGGTCCCGCGCAGATAAGTAAACACTTTGTAAGCGATCAACATTAAAAGCAGTACGTCGATCACCAGAGGAACGGTCACCGTAATCGGTCCCAAATTCACGTTCGAAACACCCCGTCAGGCAATTCGATTTGTTATCTGAGAGTATTCGACAAGAATCGTCTTCCATCCTCTTCTGTTTCGACCGACGCACCGCTAGTAATTTCTGCAATATCGGCTTTTAGGGCTTGACGGAACTTTCACATATTTGGTAAGCTATGTGCAGTGGAGGTCTAAGGTTTGCGTATACTAACCTACTAGCCAAATACTTCAGTAGCGGGGAGAGGTGAAACAGTGTCACATCACGACCAGCATGAAAGTGCAGAATCTAAGGACATGAGCGTTGGAATGACCATTTTAATGATTCTCTTCGCCTTTGCGGCAGCCCTTATCATCATTTACTTCAATCATTATCTGGCAGCCATTCCGGGCTTCAATGCACCGCCGTTTGTCGTCGCCTTCTGTATCGGCGTATTCGCGGTCATCGGCTTTGGCGTCCTGAACACGATCGCCCGCCTTGGTAAAGGTGAATCAACCGGACACAGCCACCACTAGTCCCTGAAACTACATAATGCGACATCCGAAAGGCTCCCCTAAAACGGGAGCCTGTACTTATCCCCAATATCCACAAAGGGGGTATCCACAAAGGGGGACAGGCTACTTTTTGATAATTAAGCGCATTGTTTTATGTCTAGCCTGATGCAAAGGGTTATCCACAGAAATCAGCAGTTATCCACAAAAGTAGCCTGTCCCCCTTTTTCCCTAGGAGGGTTCTTGGAAGAGCC
>JAHRFU010000108.1 GCA_019084485.1 Desulforudis sp.
ATAAAAAATATTTTAGCCAACAGCAAAAAATGAGGTATTCCCCTACATATTTCTGAAACCATATGAAGGCCGCAACCCCTTTATTTGCAAGGGTTGCGGCCTCTTTTTCTCCTCTTTTGCTGTCAAAGTCAGGATATAACGGAATACCAGGTCAAGAAAAATTTCGACCACGATGTTGACGGTCATTCGCGCCTGTGCTGGAATGGCCTAACATATTATGGATAAGCAGGCCCCTCGGCCAGGGGATAATCGGGAATAATGCATATACCCTCCCGAAGTGCGCCGGGTGCACCTTTTAAAGGCGATTTTCATTTGGCGGGGCGCCCAACCAGGTGTCGTCCGGGCCCCGCTGCGTCTGACTAAGGTTTCAGCCGGTAATAGCTTAGACGGGGGATGGGCTATCGCCCTCCCCCGTCTGTAAGAAACGTCTTTCTACGTGGGAACCTGCGCCGTTTCGTAACGGTGGGTCTTGTTGATGGAGGCCGGTTTCTCCTGGTCCTCGTGGAAGATCGCGAAGTTCTCCACGACGAAGCAGTAGACCAGGATACCTGTGGCCACCAGGCCGATCGTGACCGACCACTCCATCCAGTGCGGGAAGTAGGACCCGCCGGCGGCGGGAGCCATACCCGTGAACACGACGTTCATCCGGTTGAAGATGACGCCGGCGACCACGAGGAAGGAAGCGGTGACGATACCCCCGACCGAGTTCCGGATCGACGGGATAAAGTACATGACCATGGGTACCAGGATGCCGACCAGGATTTCCACAATGAAGAGGTTACCCTGTAAGGTTCCGTTGAACACGTACGGCCAGGCTTGGCGGTAGGTCAGGTCGACTACCTTGAGCGCGAAGTAGAACAGGAGCAGGTAGGCGCTGACCTTCACCAGGCTGGAAAGCACCGGCAGTTCCGCAGCGAAATCCCGCTTGTACGCCCTGGATGACATCCAGCCCTCAAAGGTGACCATGGCCGGTCCCACGAACACCGCCGAGGTCAGGAAGAACACCGGGATGAGCATGGACCACCAGGTGGGGTAGAGCCGGTCGATGGTGATGATGTACAGCGAGCCCAGCGACGACTGGTGGAGCGTCGGGAGCATAATCCCGAAGATGAACAGCGCCGGTAGCATCTTATCAAAGAGCGCCTTCAGCTTATCCACCTTGATCCGTTCAAAGGCGATACTCCCGAACTCCAGGACCTGCACCGTGGTATACAGCGACACGCACCAGAACACTTCGAACAGTACCGAGTGGTGCCCCCAGTACACGAAGGGACGCCAGAAGTTGTAGTAACGACCGATGTCGAAGAAGAGGCCGCCCATGACCAAGAGGTAGCCGATCAGCGAGGTCAACAGGGCCGCCCGCGCAATGGGTTCATACTTGTGCTTGTGCAGGATGTGCACGATAAAGGCGGTCGAGAAACCGCCACCGGCGATCGCCACGCCGGTCAGAACGTCGAATCCGATCCAGAGGCCCCAGGGCCATTCGTCACTCAGGTTGGTTGCCGCACCCAGGCCGCAAAGGAGACGGTAGGCGGCCACTCCGAGGAACACGGCGACGATGGCGAACAGCACTAGTCTGTAGGGGGTCATCTTAAAGGTCCATCTGTCTTTCGTCATTTCCCGTAACCTCCTATCACCTTATTATCGCCCGCACCAGGTTCTAATGGTCATCCTCGTTCTCGGAGCGCCGCTTGGTATAAACGTAGAGCGCGGTCAGCACGGCGGTCCAGCCGATGGCAATGTGCGGGGTCCACTTGAGGACATCCCATGTGTACTGTGGTACACCCCGGTGGGTCACATCGGTGCGGAACCCAAGATCCTTGAACGGTACGTCGGAAATGTAGAGCCAAGAAGTGCCGCCCACTTCTGTTCCCCCATAAACATGGTCGATGTACTTGCTCGGGTCGGCCTTGATCCGGCGGTGTGCTTCCTCCAGCAGTTCGGAGCGCTTGCCAAACTTGATCGCCTCAGTCGGACAGGCTGCTACACACGCCGGAACCTGTCCTTCCTCGATCCGCGAAAAACACATCTGACATTTGCGGACGCGCGGAAATTGCCGATCCCACTCGTACTTGGGGATCTGGAACGGGCAGGCCAGCATACAATACCGACATCCGACACAGATGTCTTCGTTATAGACGACCGGTCCCTCAGGGGTTCTCTTGAACGCACTTACAAAGCAGGCGGAAGCACAGGCTGGATCAAGACAATGAAAACACTGCGTCTTGACAAACCGCCAGGCCGTTCCAGCTTCGTGTTCGACAACATGCCTCTCGACATCGGTCCAGGTTTCGGCAGCAAGCGCCGCTTTTCCACTGAGGATTGGCGTCCCGGCCTTCCACTCCAGGCCGTTATAGAGCTTGCAGGCAACCGCGCAACTCCCACAACCGACGCATCTGGTTACATCTACAAGTACGCCCTTGCTCATACTATTCAGCCCCCTTCGTTCCGTTTCTCCGGCTTGTCGCATTGAGCGGCTTCAGCGCATGGAGCCGGTGCTCCCGTGAAACATACTCGGTATGGAGCAGCTTTTCGGCTCGTTCGCTCAGGGGGTGTTCCAGGAACTCCTGATAAAGGGCCAAGACCTCCGGGTTCTCGTGGCTTTCCCGTAACCCCCAACGCGCGTCAGCGCTATATAGGCTGGCGATGCGCTTAGCCCGTACCTCATCCGTGGGAGGCACCGCCGTCCTCGGTTGCCCGCCGCCTGCCACGCACCCCCCGGGACAGGTCATGAATTCTACGAAATGCCATGGTGCCTGACCACGGCGGACCGCTTCGAGGATCTGGCGACCGTTGTCCATCCCGTGACAAACCGCCACACGCACGGTCCCGACTCCCGGCACGTCCACCGCCGCTTCCTTTACGCCTGCAAGACCGCGCACCGGTTTTAGCTCCATTAAGCCGGCTGGCGGCTCCTGACCGGTGATAAAGAAGTAAGCGGTACGGACAGCCGCTTCCATGACCCCGCCTGTAGCCCCGAAAATAATCGCGCCGCCGGTACACTTGCCCATGAAAGGATCATAGTCTTCATCCGGCAGCGTGGTCAGATCAATGCCCTTCCGCTTCAGCATCTTAGCCAACTCGCGGGTGGTCAGGACGATGTCCACGTCCCGGTAGCCGCTGTCGTCCATCTCGGGACGCTGCGCTTCAAACTTCTTCGCCGTGCACGGCATAACAGAGACAGAGACAATTTTCTCAGGCGCAATGTTTCTCTTTCTCGCATAGTAGGTCTTTGCCAGTGCCCCAAACATCTGCTGCGGTGACTTGCAGCTAGAGACGTGCGGCAACAGGTCGGGATAGAAATACTCGCAGAACTTAATCCATCCCGGACTGCAAGAGGTGAATTGCGGTAAGGGGTGACCCGGCTTGTCTCCTTTGACGCGTTTAATAAGTTCCGTTGCCTCCTCCATAATGGTGAGGTCGGCCGTGAAATTGGTGTCCAGGACCGCGTCGAACCCGAGCTGCCTGAGAGCGGCCACCTGCTGGCCCATGACCCAGGTGCCGGGAGCCAGTCCGAACTCCTCGCCCAACGCTACCCTCGTCGCCGGCGCCGTCTGCACCACGACAAACCGGTCCGGATCATCAAGCGCTTGCCAAACCTTCGCCGTATCGTCCCGTTCGCTGATCGCTCCCGTCGGGCAAGCCATGGCGCATTGTCCACAGTTGATACAGATGATGTCATCTACCAGGGGGAGGTCATAGTACCCGAAGACCGTCTGCGTACGCTGGCATACATCCAAGCACTGTCCGCACAGAATACACTTTTCATCGTCACGGATCAGCGAGGGGCTATCCGGATCAATGGGCACCCGCCCACGCACCTGAACCGGCCAAGTGCCGGCCGCCTCGTACTGATAGGGAAGCCAGCCTTCTCCGCCGGCATCTTGGACGGGAGAACGCAAGCAGCCGCCGCAACTCACGGACAACCCCGTCAGACCAAGCCCGCCCACTAGTTTGAGGAAGGAACGCCTGGTTACTGCTTTTTCCCGCTCGTGGTCACTCTTCACATCGATTCCTCCTTCGCGGTTTGATATCTGAGCATTGAAATCCTGTATTGGACTTCCTTCCACCTACCACATCCTTCCCACAGTCAACTAACGAATGGGGAGTGAACGGTCGCAACCCGAATCGTGTACGTTTTGCAATAGTCTCCTAGATAGTCATTTGAAGCAGCTCCAAGCGATACCGTACCAAAGGCGTTACCCGCGATGAAGACAAAAACCCGCGCTGTTCCAGGTTCTTTTTGATTAAGCGGACCGCCTTCCGGATTGCGGGCCGGACTTCCTTGGACAATCCCAGACGATGACACGCCACCCGTGGCTCGATGACGATAAGCGTTACCTCGGATGGCATGATGCCAAAGCGTTCCACCAGACGAAGCCTCTCGTACACCGGCCTCATGCCACAGGAGCACCCCTGCCGTACATGGCATAATTCCTGATATGCCAACTGGGATATGTGTCCGCCAGGGTATCCTCTTGCCAGGGCGTACACCAAAATCGCATAGTCCTGCTGGTAGAGGTGCACTTCCAGGTTAAACACCTCGGAACCGATATCCGCCAAATCGACATTCATACCCAAGTTCTCCTGGGAAAGCGCCTCGATCACATATGACCCTGCCCCCATATCGCCCGAAGTCACATTTCCCAAACCCACAATCACGGCGTTCTTCAACTGTACCATCCTTTCGCATGTTCTCCCTGAGACAAAAAATCGCGAACCCCCGGCCTTCGTGCCCGGAATTCGCGACATTTGCCTCAAGCGTTAGGATTCTAAAATGTCCTAAGGGGTTGGATACCAGCCCCGTCAGGAGACTGCACTACTCTTGACCTGAGCGTGTACCCTTTCCACAAGCATATCTACCAGGTGGGGTAACGGCTCGGCGGCCGTACCGACTACCTCGACTCCCGACCGGTTAAGGTGCAGGAGGACCTTTGTTGCGGGGCTTCGTGCCACCGCCTCGGCCATCGCCGGAGTAAACTCGCCTAACATACTATGCGCAATAAGCACAGAGATGGTACCGACGATGATGTCGACCCTAGCGACACTCTGCACAATCGCATTCTCACCGCTAGCCCCCTCGTTGGCACCGGCCTTCAGCATCGTGGATGTGGCCAGGACGTTTGTACCCAAAACAAGTATTTCCGCTTGTTTGCTACTCAGGGCGCGGGAAAGCTTCTCCACCAGGAGTCTCCCGATACCGCCCCCTTGGCCGTCAATTACCGCAATTCGTGTTACGTTTCCAGTCTCTTGCATCAGCCAGCCCTGTTACCTGCCTTTCCCCGGTTTAAATAGGGGAACTACCAACAGAAAAGCCACGGGGTAACTCTGCTTCAGCAAAGTCTTTATTCCGTGGCTTGTATCTCAGTCTAACGGCAACTGCCGGGGTGGCTTCGAGCCACCCGTTATCTTGCTTATTCCAGTATAGAGGATGCACCTTTGTGTGTAAAGTCCTAATCCTGTGTGAAGGCAGTACCATTGCGTCGGCATTGTTGAATTTTGTTCTTTGTTCAGCAGGATTTCGGCGCTGGCCAATGTCAAGGTTTAGTTATTAGATGACGCCGGGAGAAGCCGGCACCTCGCGGGCGGCGCAAGAATGGCGAAGGAAGGCCAGTGCTACGACCAAATCATCGTCGACGCCCTCCAGGGCGGCAACGGTTTCCATAGTTACCCTGGCAGTTGTTGACGGCCATCAGTGCCTATGCTAGAATGGCCTACATATAGCGAATAAGCAGGTGCCCCTCACCTAGGGGATAATAGGGAATCAGGTGCGAATCCTGAGCAGTCCCGCTACTGTAAGCGATGAGTCGCCTCCCGGAACGCCACCGGTAATCCGGGAAGGCGGGTACGGTGACAATGACCGCGAGCCAGGAGACCTGCCTGCTTGTTAGCGCTCCTTATTTGCCTCCGGTCGAGAGGCGGGGAGCAGCGTGTTCGAAAATCAAGGGCTCCGCCGGTGCGCCTGCCTTCAGTGTGCATGCGCACGGCAGGAGATGCCGGTATTTTGCATGCTGGGACCCTCCCCGAGTCAACCGGGGTGGGGTCTTTTTCATTTTTAAGGAGGTAACCATGATTACATCGGTTACAAAACGCGATGGGCGCACCGTGGCCTTCGAGAGCATGCGCATTACCAATGCCATCGCCCAGGCTTTCAAGGCTACGCGAGAAGCGGGATGGGCAGACACCGATGCCGCCCCGGCGGTAACGCAACGTGTTATCGAAGCCCTAGCAAACCGAGGCATTGCCCTTCCCACCGTTGAAGAGGTACAGGATCTGGTAGAGAAAAGCCTTATGGAACTTGGCTACCATCAGACCGCCAAGGCCTATATCTTGTATCGGGAACAGCATCGCCAGTTGCGCGATATGAAATCCCTGGTAAGCTGTGACCTGGTAGAGTCCTATCTCAATCAGGCGGATTGGCGCATCGCCGAAAACGCCAACTCATCCTTTTCCCTGCAGGGATTGAACAGCTACCTTTCCAACACGGCAGCCGCCCACTTCTGGCTGGAACGCATCTACCCCCCTGAAGTACGTCGGACACACCTTGAAGGCGATTTCCATATTCATGACCTCGGTTACCTGAGTGTATATTGCGTGGGATGGGATCTTAAACAGCTCCTCGAAGAAGGTTTCGGCGGCGTGCCTAACCAGATATCGTCCGGGCCGCCCAAACACTTCCGCTCGGCCCTGGGCCAAATGGTCAACTTCCTTTATACCCTGCAGGGCGAAGCAGCGGGCGCACAGGCTTTTTCCAACGTCGATACGCTTCTCGCCCCCTTCGTTCGCGTCGATAATCTAAGCTACAAGGAAGTGAAACAGGCCGTCCAGGAGTTCGTTTTCAATCTGAACGTACCAACCCGGACCGGCTACCAGACACCGTTCACCAACATTACCATGGACCTGGACATCCCTGGTTTTATGAAAAGTGAACCCGCCGTAGCAGGAGGTCGGGAATCGAACACTTCTTACGGTGACTATCAGGAAGAAGTGAATATGATTAATGAAGCATTCGCCGACGTGCTGATGCAAGGTGACTCCTGCGGGCGAGGGTTTGCCTTTCCGATCCCGACTTACAATATTTCTCCGGAATTCGCCTGGGAAAGTCCTCTGGCCCAAAAACTTTTTGCCGTTACGGCAAAATACGGAACACCTTACTTTGCCAATTTTATCAATTCCGATCTCCAACCGGAGGACGTACGGTCCATGTGCTGTCGCCTGCGCATCGACAACAAACAGCTTTTGAAACGGGGCGGAGGCTTGTTCGGGGCCAGCCCCCTGACCGGTTCCATCGGGGTGGTGACACTGAATCTCCCACGTTTAGCTTACCAGGCACAGGATGAACAGGACTTTTTCACCCGTTTGGCACATTTGGCTTCTATCGCCGTCACCTCCCTGGAAATCAAACGCCGCATTCTCGAAAGGCTGACTGATAACAAACTCTACCCATACTCGTACCATTACCTACAGGGGGTTAAAGAGAGAACGGGGGGTTACTGGACCAACCACTTTGCCACCATCGGATTGTTGGGGGCCGCCGAAGCGGTACAAAACCTCCACCGCATAAGCTTTTCTGAGCCGGAAGGCAGGGATTTCGCAAGACGTATCCTTACTTTTTTACGTGAGTTTCTGGTAGGTGTCCAGGAACGTACGGGCAGTCTTTATAATTTGGAAGCAACTCCCGCCGAGGGCTGTTCCCACCGTTTGGCGCGCATTGATAAGAAAGAGTATCCAGGCATCCTTGTAGCGAACGAAGAGGGATGGAAGAAAGGCGGGGCACCCTACTACACTAACTCCACCCAGCTACCGGTTTACGAAACTGACGATATATTCACCATGCTCGAACACCAGGAGCCACTACAAACGTTGTATACAGGCGGAACAGTCGCTCACCTTTTCCTGGGTGAAGCCCTGCCCGATCCGGAGGGTTGCGCCGCGCTCGTCAAGAAAGTAACCAACCACTACCGCCTGCCCTACATTTCGGTCACGCCGACTTACTCCGTATGCGGCAGTCACGGGTACATCAGTGGTGAACACCGGCAATGCCCGAGGTGTGGCGGCGCTACCGAGATCTATTCCCGTATCGTAGGTTATTACCGGCCGGTTAGCCAGTGGAACGAAGGAAAGCAGGCCGAATACAGCCAGCGGAAAGTGTTTCAGTTGTAATCGGCGGTGATGCGGCGGGCAATAGGGTTTCCAGAGCATCACCGCCAATAATTCCTCTCCTGAGCGAAGAGATACGGGAAACGGAATAAAACGTTGGGCTGAGTAAAAAAGCCGGCAGGCTGGTGTTCCTGCCGGCAAGAGCCCCTGTATAATCAGGGGCGGGAATGGCGTCATTATCCAGAGTCTATTCCACCCGTGGCTGCCACCCTCGGGCAACATAGGTAGTGTGAAGCAGTTCATGCGATCTATGACCTAAAGGCTTTTCCAGGTATTCCTCGTAAAGCTTCTTAACCTGGAGGTTCTCGTGCGATTTGCGGAGCTGCAACGCCTTATCGCGCGCGTAGGTCCCGCCGATGCGCCGCTCACGGGCCAGGGTACCGGTCGGAATCGGCTGACCGCCGCCCCCGATACACCCGCCGGGACAGCACATGACTTCGATAAAGTGATAATCCTTTAGTTCCCCGGCGCGAAGCTTATCCATTAGAATTCCCGCATTGCCCAGTCCATGGGATACCAGCACCTTGACGTCAAGGCCGTCAACCGGTACCGTCGCCTCCTTGATCCCCTTCAGGCCCCGGACGTCTTCAAAGTCAATCTGATCCAACGTCTTGCCCGTGACTAATTCGTACGCCGTACGGAGAGCGGCTTCCATTACGCCGCCCGTGGCGCCGAAAATCTGGGCGGCGCCGCTGCCGATGCCCATCGGTTCGTCATAGTCCTCGTCGGGCAGGTTGGCAAAGTCCAGACCGGCTTCTTTGATCATCCGGCCCAATTCGCGCGAGGTCAGCACCACATCCACGTCCCGGTAGCCGCTGTCGTTCATCTCCGGGCGCGCCGCCTCGTACTTTTTGGCCGTACAGGGCATGATCGAGACAACAAATACGTCGGCGGGGTCGACCCCCTTCCGCTGCGCATAAAATGTCTTCGCCAGCGCCCCCAACATCTGCTGGGGCGACTTACAGGAGGAGACATGTGCCAAAAGATCCGGATAGAAGTGTTCAATGTACTTGATCCAGCCTGGGCTACACGAGGTAATCTGCGGCAGGACGCCGCCGCTGCCGATCCGTTCGAGGAGTTCGGAACCCTCCTCCATAATGGTCAGGTCGGCCGTGAAGTTGGTGTCGAACACGGCGTCGAACCCGAATCGCCGCAAGGCCGCCACCATCTTACCGGTGATATCCGTACCCACCGGCAGGCCGAACACATCCCCGATCGAGACGTGAGTCGCCGGTGCCGTCTGTACCACCACGTGTTTTTGCGGGTCGGCCAGAGCCGCCCAGACCCTAGCGGTCTCGTCACGCTCGTAGATCGCGCCCACCGGGCAGACCAAGACACACTGCCCGCAGTTTACACAGTTGGTCTCCGCAAGCGGCACCCTGAGGACAGGGGTAACCACGGCCTCGCCGTCTACCTTCTTGAATTCGATGGCGCTCACACCCTGCACCTGCTGGCACACCGTAACGCAGCGGCGGCAGAGAATACACTTGTTCGGATCGCGGATAATCGCCACCGAAGAGTCGTCGATGGGGTAAGCAGGCCGTGTCCGCGGAAAGCGGACTTCCCGGAGGCCGAATGTGGCCGCCAGATCCTGTAATTCACACAAACCGTTCCTTACGCACGTGGGACATTCCACGGGATGATCGGCCAGGATCAGTTCCACCGTTACCCGGCGCGCCTCGCGTACCGCCGGGGTATTCGTATGAACCACCATCCCCGCCGCCGCGGGGGTGTTACAGGCAGTCTGGAATTCCTTTTCTCCTTCGACCTCGACCACACAGATACGGCAGGCGCCGACGTCATGACCGATATCCTTCAGGTAGCACAAGGTGGGTATCTTGATCCCCACTTTTGCCGCCGCGTCCAGGATTGTCGTTCCCGGTGCCACCTCGATTCTTTGTCCATCAATGGTGAGCGCAAACGTACTCATGGTTGAACCCTCCTTCATTTGGAAGACATCATGCACCGGCCTAAAACACGGTGGGATAGCGCGACAGGAGGTCCTGGACAAGCCTGCCTCCGATCCGCCCGACTCCGCATTTAGCACCTTGGCCTACGGTTCGTGCCAACTCGCCGACCGTAGCCAACTCCTCTACACTTAACGAGCTCCCGTTGTCCACCTTCTCGAAAACCGCCGCAATCTGTCTGACCCCGTGCCAGCAGGGAAGGCACTCACCGCACGACTCAGCGCGAACCAGGGCCAAAAAGGATCGGGCCAACTCCGCCACTACTTTTGGATCGGCGTCACTGCTATGCATTTCTTCAACCTCCTCAAATGGAAATGGCTCTTACCCGTTTAGGTTCTAGGCACATATCGGGTATGGAGCAGTTCGTGCGACCGGTGGCTCAAGGGTTTTTCGAGGAATTCCTGATAAAGCGTCTTCACCGCCGGGTTTTCGTGCGACTTGCGGTACTTCATCGCCGCATCCACCCGGTAAAGTCCCTCGATCCGGTTCTGCCTTAATGTCGTATTTGTCGGGATCGGCTGGCCACCGCCCCCGATACACCCGCCCGGACAGCACATGATTTCAATAAAGTGGTAGTCCTTGAGTTCTCCGGCCTTCAGCTTTTCCATGACGTAGCGGGCGTTACGCAACCCGTGGACCACCATTACCTTCAAGTCAATTCCGTCTACCGGTACAACCGCATCCTTAATCCCCTCAAGACCGCGCATATCTTGAAATTCGATTTGCTCGAGCGTTTTACCGGTGACCAATTCGTAGGCCGTGCGCAGCGCAGCCTCCATTACACCGCCGGTAGCTCCGAAGATCGCCGCTGCTCCTGTGGAGATACCCAACGGCTCATCGTACTCGTCGTCCGGCAGAACTGCGAAATCAATCCCCGCCCGCCTGATCATCCGGCCGAGTTCCCGTGACGTCAATACAACATCAACATCACGACCAACACGGGGATTGTTCCAGAAGCGCTTCGCCGCACCCATCTCAGGCCGTGCCGCCTCGAATTTCTTGGCGGTACAAGGCATCACCGATACCACGAAGATGTCGGCGGGATCTCGGACGGTCTTTTCGGCGAAGTACGTCTTGGCGATCGCCCCGAACATCTGCTGGGGCGATTTACAGGAAGAAAGGTACGGTAATAAGTCAGGGTAGAAATGTTCGATATATTTGATCCAGCCGGGGCTACACGAGGTCAACTGGGGTAGGGCTCCCCCTTCGGTCATACGCTTAAGTAGCTCGGAACCCTCCTCCATGATAGTCAGGTCAGCGGTAAAGTCCGTGTCGAAAACAGCATCAAATCCCAACCTCCGGAGAGCAGCCACCATCTTACCGGTAACCGGTGTACCGGGAGGTAATCCGAACATATCGCCGATGGTTACACGGGTGGCCGGCGCCGTCTGCACCACGACGTATTTCTCCCGGTCAAAGAGCGCAGCCCACACTTCGTCGGTTTCATCCTTCTCGGTAATCGCCCCCGTGGGACAAACCAGCGCGCACTGACCACACTGCACACACCGCGTTTCATCCAGACTAAGACCGGACGGTGGACCGATGATCGCGTCAAAACCCCGGCCCTGCAGTTCTATCGCGCTTACGCCCTGAACATCTGAACAAACACTGACACAGCGCTGACAAAAGACGCACTTCCGCGGGTCACGTACGATACCAAAGGTTGTATCATCCACCGGTAGATCGGTATGTGTGGCCCCGCTCATCCGAACCGTGCGTACGTTCAACCGAGAGGCTAATGTCTGCAACTCACAGTTGCCGTTACGAATACAGGTCAGGCACTCCATCGGATGATCCGACAAGATCATCTCCAATGTCGCTCGGCGGGCGGCCCGCAAGGCCGGCGTGTTGGTGCACACTTCCATCCCGTCCTCGACCGGCGTGTTGCAGGCCGTAGCGAACTCCTTCTGCCCCTTGACTTCAACCACACAGATACGACACGCCCCTACCTCGTTGACACCTTCCAGGTAACAAAGGGTGGGAATCCTACTCCCCACCCGGGCCGCAGCTTCCAGGATGGTCGTTCCGGATTCCACTTCAATCACTTGCCGGTCTATAACCAGCCTGACCTTTTCCATACGACCGCCTCCTTAACAACGTTAGTCCTATTACATTCGAATTAGTTAGTTGTTTATGTTCCAACCCCGATTGGCTTCCACGGTAGCCGGACACGTACCCCGGAGATGTGCTTCAAGCTCATCACGGCCGTATTTCGTTACGTCCGCCACCGCCCGGCCCGCAATCCGTCCCAGATCGCACTTAGCCGACAGCCCTATGGCCTCGCCTACTTCTTCAAGCAGGGAGAACTCGTTTGCGGACGCCTTTCCTTGCACCACCCTCTCCAAAACCTCCAGAAGACGCTTGGTGCCGATACGGCAGGGAATGCATTCGGCGCAGGACTCTCGTTGCGTGTATTCCAGAAAATACTTTGCCAGGTCCACCATGCAGGCATCCTCTTCCAGCACGAGCCGGCCAGCCGAACCCATGGCCGATGCCACCCGTGCCAAGCCCTCGTAGTCTGCCCCCAAATCACGTCGGGTGCTCGGACCAAGTTCCCGTAACAAGGCCGTGTACTCAACCACGGTACTTGCAAACCGGGTGCCCTCCGCTGCGGATATCCAGCGTAGCCAAAGCCGTTCGCGCTCAATACCAAGCCACTCTAGCAACCGCCTCATTATCCTGATCCGTCGTTCCGCGAAATAATTGCCACTAACATAGTGACAGTCACCTTGGTGTCAACCGGCCACGAGGACGCCGTCAGCCCCCCGCAATAGTGCCTCAAAAATAAAGCTCGGGTGGATCCTCCCGGAGCACATTACCCTGATAATCCGAACATTCGGCGGATACTGCAACCGGCTTACCCCGGCCAAGTCCGCCCCGCCGTAGCTGCACCAGTTACATAGAAATCCGATAATCTTTGGCTCAAAACCGTCCGCCATCGCTGTCCACTCCTTCCTGCCATACCTGTCCCTCGGCCCGCGAACAACCTTTCGGTCTTCCCAACCTCACCCCCAAAAAAGAAAGACCACGAAAGCCTTCGGTACCTTTCGGCCGACCTTCGTGGTCTTTTGTTCGCTCTTAATTTTTCGGGTTTACGTGATCACGGAAAACAATAGCTTCGTACTACTGCTGTTCCGGTTATCCGTTTTATCTATAAATCGGTTCGCTGTTCACGGATAATATCCTGCTGTTTCAAAAACATTTTTACTTAATTTATTATTTATTCCGCCGGACGACCTCCCCACAAATCGGGGTCGCCAGGTTTCGGCGGCTTCAGCTGCCGGATTCGTGCCAATCATTCCTGGATCAGTTTATTATCGGCCGCGACATTTTCATTGCCCCGCGCCAAGTTGGAATAAGATACCCTGAATCCGTGATCCTGTTTGCTTGAAATACCTAGAAATCGGGCCTTATCTCGCGTATAATAGAGATAATAGGCACATATTCGCTACCAAATATTTCACCAGCGGGGTGTACGCGTGAAATTCATCATTGAGCAGTCCAAAGAAGAATTAACTCCCGTCGCAGGGTTAGCTTTAGTGAGTACGATCATCAAGCTCTACCACGATCACGGAACAAGCGAACAGTTTCACAGTGAACTAAAGACCGATTTGGATTTGGAAAACCAGAGTCCTTGCGCAAGGTCTTAGTTTTGTTATCCTTCTTTAGGCCTGCTTACCAGTAACTGGTACGACGACCTCGGGAGTAATATCTCCGCACGGCATCCGTCGCCACTGGCCTGACAGGAACGACCACTATATCCGGTTTATGCAAGGAAAATAGGCTGAGTACCTTGGCGTGTCACGGATTCAGGTTCAGGTTAAAATTACAACACGGGCTTTACAAAACAACAGCGCATCTGTTATTATTTGTTTATTTAACCAACGAAAATACAAGCCAGACAAGCTTTGCCGAAGCAAAGTTTCTCATGGAGTGGGTGGGCTTCCTCGGTTTGCTCATCGGCGCGCTCCTGGTCATCCTGTTCTTCGTGGAGAACTTCCGGGTGCTGGAGGGTTCGACGCCCAGAGCGCAGCGAAACCCGCAGGCGTGCCGGCTGTCGCGCAGGGATAAACAACACGCCGGAACTCAAGGCCCGGACGGAGCCGGCCCGACGTCTGGACAAAACCAAAGTCCCTGGGGTGAATACCCCCCTTATCACCCACGGCGATGTTTATACGCGAGATAAGGCCCGATTTCTAGGTATTTCAAGCAAACAGGATCACGGATTCAGGGTATCTTTATTTAAGATTTAAGGAGAGGGGTTGATTAAATGTCTGAAGATCTGTTTGCCAAGGAGGAAACCCGAAAGGAATTGACCCGGCGGTCTTTTTTTAAGCTCATGGGCGGTTTGGGGTTAGCCAGTCTTGCGGGTGTTACTTTGGTTTTGTCAAGACGTCGGGCCGGCTCCGTCCGGGCCTTGAG
>JAHRFU010000051.1 GCA_019084485.1 Desulforudis sp.
GCTGAGGATGTGATGATCGATGGCCTGGACTCCGGTAATTGTCGGTATTGACGGGGGATTGATCCACAAGGGGTACCACGCGTATTCCGGACCCAACAACGCGGTCACCGGACTGGTTAGGGTACTGGTCAACGCGCTGACCCTGAAACGTCCGGTGATGGCCTTTGTGGCCTGGG
Source organism: Desulforudis sp. (assembly GCA_019084485.1). Lineage (GTDB taxonomy): Bacteria > Bacillota > Desulfotomaculia > Desulfotomaculales > Desulforudaceae > SURF-60. The sequence goes on from JAHRFU010000051.1 coordinate 177, forward strand.
ATACCCAGCATACCTGGCGGCACGAGCGCTATGACCGGTATAAGGCCAACCGGGCTCCGACGCCGCCGGAGCTGCTGGCCCAACTTGAACCGGCGCGTGAGGCCGTGGCCGGTCTGGGCGTGGCGAATGTGGTTCTGGAAGGGTATGAGGCGGATGACATCCTCGCCACCCTGGCCGAAAGGGCAAAGGCGCGGCACGGGGGTTAAGGGCGTCGGCAAGAAGACCGCCCTGGCGCTTCTGAAGGAATACGGAGATCTTGACGGGGTACTCAAGAATGCGTGGCAGATCAAAGGCGCGATCGGGCGGCGCATCTACTACGGCAACGACGAGGCCCTACTGTGGAAGGAACTCACAACGGTCTGCCGCGAAGCGCCGGTCGAAATCACGGCCGGAGAACTGAAGTGGCAGTTTGACCCGCACCGGGCCTGTGCCTGCCTGGAGCGGCTCAGCGTTCTCGATGAGGGACTGCGGGGGAAGTTGATGCGTTTGGCGGGGACCGTTTCAGAAACAAAAAGGTCCGCAGGGTAATCATCCAAGGCGTCGGTGAGGGCGTCTTGCTCAGGCAATGGCACTTATCAACGTGTCGGTCTCACCGGCGAGAAGCGGATAGGAGTATCACTGTGGACGGAACTGCACGGAAGAATATCCAGCCCGGTCTGCGGGTCAGGGTGGTACAAAAGCAGCATCAGCGTACTGGGCAGCTGACTGAGGGCGTAGTCAAGGACATCCTCACCAAGAGCCCCGCCCATCCGCACGGCATCAAGGTTCGTTTGGATAATGGAATAGTTGGTCGGGTACGGGACGTTCTAGACTACCGCGATTCTCACAGACTTACCCCCTCGAGTCTTCTCAGCCCCGATGCCCTGCCGGAGACGGGTCAGTAATCCGGGACCGTCTGCAATTAGGACGTTTGAGACCGTAATATGGTTCTCGGCGTCCTGGCCCTTAACTTAAATGATTGGTTTAATGGTATGGGTTCCGGGGGCTTCCCTTGCGGTGCCTGCCTTTAGAACTGTGGCCAGGGCCCGGGTCAGGCGCTGGGCGGCTTCCTGCAGCCGGTCTTCGCTGTGAGTGGCGAAGCAGAGGCGGAACTCTCTTTCACCTTGGGATGGGTGCGCGTAAAAGGCCTCGCCGGGGACGAAGGACAGTCCTTCGCCGGTGGCTTCTTGCAGCAGCCGGCCCGCCGAAATCCGGGCGTTGATCCGGCACCACAGATAAAATCCCCCCTGGGGTGTTTCAAAGGAAAGGTCATCGCCACACCGGCGGCGGAGCGCTTTGGTCAGTGCGTCCCGCCGCTTTCTGTATTCTTCACAGACCAGCTTCAGGTGCCCGGCCAGCGCACCGCTTTCCAGAAGCCAGCAGAGCAGTAACTGGCCCAGATTATTGGTGTGCAGGTCGATGAACTGTTTCTCCATAGCCATCCGGTTTAGAAGTGCGGGGTGGGTGACACAGTAACCGGTGCGCAGCCCCGGGAACAGGATCTTGGAGAAGCTGCTTAGGTAGACCACGCCCCCGTAGGTATCCATGGCCTTGAGGGAGGCCGGGGGTGGGTCGCCGTGGGAGAGAAGGCTGTACGGGTCGTCCTCCAGCACCACCAGTCGGTGCCGGGCGGCTAGTCGTAGCAGTTCACTGCGCTCCGCCTCGGGCATCACCCGCCCGGTTGGATTGTGGTAGGTGGGAATCAGGTATAGGAGCTTAGGACGGTAGCGGATTAGGTAGTCCTCCAGCAGGGCGAAGGGGAACTGCGCCCCGACCGGTAGCCCCAGGATCCTGGCACCGGCGGCCCTGAATACTTGGTGGGCTCCGATAAACGTCGGTGACTCAACCACCACATAGTCCCCGGGCTCAAGCAGGGCCTTTGCGATCAGATACAGCCCCTGCTGAGAACCGGCTGTAATCATCACGTTGTCGGCATCGGTATTGATTCCCCGATCGGCCAGCATCCCGGTTACCAAGCGGCGCAGGGGTGTGTAACCTTCAGTGGGGATGTGGCCCAGGTCGGCCTGGTTAATACCTTCATTGCTCCGTGCTACAATCTGACGCAGAAGATCAACCGGATACAGCGCCGGATCCGGCATTCCCGCGGCCAGAGAGATGCTGCCTTCGGAAGCACTGACGTTTAGAATTTCCCTGAGCATCGTGGACAGAGGCATTTCGGGGAATGGGGTCATGAGTTGCATCCAGGGAACAACCGGAGGAGCTTCGTCTTTCCGCTCCGCGCCCAAGTTGGCTACGTAGGTGCCGCTGCCCACTTTGGTGGTAACCAACCCCTGCTGCTCTAAATGGCGGTAAGCATTGATCGCCGTAGTACGGCTGACCCCGAACAGTGCCGCCAACTCGCGTTCCGGTGGCAGCTTGGTTCCGCCAGGGAAAACCTGCTTATTGATGTTCTCTCCGATTACGTCTGCGATCTGAAGGTAAATGGGCCGGCGGGAAAGGGGGTTTGGTTGAGATCCGGAAAGTAGTTTGGATATATCCATTGTGCGAAAATCTCCTTTTGGTATCCAATATTCCGATCATTATTATTAATTGGATATTTACGATGTTTTTCCTGCCGGGTATGATACAGAAATTAGTTGTAGGGGGGACGACACATGAGTATGGTCAGATCAATGCTGAAAATGGATACCCAAGCGGCACCGGAGTTCGGTACCGGCGTCCGGGATAGTCTGCCGGTGATTGTGGGAATCGTGCCGTTCCACGGTTAAGAAGGGGTTGCTGGCCTTTGGCATGGTGGATGAAACCTACGCCCTGACCATGGACCGAATTCGAAAAGCGGGGTACAATCCGGGCTACCAGTTGGGGAGCAACGCCTCTTTCTATGTGGCCTGGGTCAGTGCGACCGCCGTGGGCGCGCTCACGGGGGAGCGTATTCCCGATCCGCTGGCCTGGGGGCTGGACTTTGCGATGCCCGCTATGTTCCTGGCCCTGCTCCATCCCCCGCCTGACGGACCGAACCGGCGTTACAGTTTGTGCCATGGCCGCGCTGGTAGCGGTTTTGGGGGCGTTGTACCTGCCCGGAAAATGGTACATTATCATCGCCTGCCTGGCGGCCAGTGTTGCCGGGGGCCTTCTGGAGGGGAAGAACGATGCGCGTTGAGATAGTACTGATCATTCTCGGAATGGCCGTGGCCACTTTTTTCACCCGGTTTGCCTGCCTGGCGCTGTTTAACCACAACGGCGTTCCCGCCTGGCTGGAGAAATGGCTTAAGCATGTCCCCACGGCCATCCTGGCCTCCCTAATCGCACCGGCCCTCCTGCTTCCCGCCGGAAGCCTGGATATCAGCACTGACAACCATTACCTGTTGGCGGGCTGCGTCACGGCGGCAACCGCCTATAAAACCCGCAGTGTTATCGCCACCATTGGCCTAGGCCTGGCGGTGATGTTCACCCTGCGGTGGTATGGTGGGTGAACCTACAAGAAATCTAAGCATTTGGCCCCTCGTCCCGAATTGTGGCCAAATATAGCTCCGATACCAACTGTTGCCAGGCGGCCGCTTTCTGGGGGTCTTGCTCCAGGCTGTCTTTGGTGTGAGCCAGTGAGCGAACGATGAATGCGCTACCAACACCAAGGAAACGACCGATAACGGCTACCGGGTAGCCTAGAGAGTAGTGGGCCACATAAATGAATAGTCGCCTGGCCTCACGGGAACGGTCGTTCAGTCTGCGATTCAGGATCTCCTGCGAGGAAACCCGCATTGCCTTGCAGACCCCTTTCAACAGGAGGTTCAGTCGTGCTTCACGGCCCCGCGCCTTTCGGTCGACGGGGCGCTCCTTATCAGTCACAGTGCCTATTGTTGAGGAAAATCCAGTATTGCTTCTAGGTTTATCCATCCCCAAACTGCCACCAAACCAGCGGTATTTTCCCGGAACATGTGCCAACCCGGCCTTCACCGGCTCTAAACGGAGATGGTGAATTAAGCTGCGCAAACGCTTCACTCCCAGTATCTTTTGAACCCGATGAAATTCAAGGGCAGGCGCATAAGACTTGAGGACGCTGCACCATTGCTCAACCCTGCGGGCAGTAGGCGTGGTTCGGTCAATGTCTTGTGGTCGAACTACAAGATGGACGTGATCCGGCATCAGAAGGTAAGCCAGAAGTACAAAGCCTTCCAACTCAGCGGTATTGGTCAGGAACCCAAGAAACACTTGGTAGTCCGCGTCTTGGTTGAATACCGTTTCTCTAGAGCCTTCCATGATTACGTGATATAACTGCTCATGTGTTGAACCGATAAGCCCGTGTGTCATAATATCGCCTCCCTGATATTTTGACTTAAATCTTATCGGTTTTAACTAACTAATGTCAAGATTGTATCGATATCGCGATAGATAGAAAGAATGATTAGGGCTATCATTGCCACATAATTTTTCATCGGCTATCATTAGGGTAAGTATTCTAGGCACTAACCACTTCGCAGCAATGAGGGATTGTATGGACATCGGAAATCGTCTTAAGCAATTACGTCAAAATGCTAAACTTAGCGGAAAAGCCCTAGCTAAGAAAGCGAGCATCGCCCAGTCAACGGTTAGTGAGATTGAGTCCGGCAAGTTAGTCCCCGGAATACGCATAATCGAAAAGGTCTGCCAGGCCCTGGGCATTACCTTGGCCGACTTTTTTGCCCCGTCAGGCGTCGGCTACGAAACACTACCCGATGATTTGGCCCAAATCCTCGAAAGAGCCCGTCAGCTTACACCCGAACAGCGAACCACCGTGTATCTGTTGATCAATGCCTTCCTAAAACAATCCGGCTCGATAAAGCAGAACAATGTAGCGGAAGACAGTTCATCATACGACTAATAATTGGTCCTGCGGTCTCTACCAACAATCGAGGAGCAGCCAATGGGGCCAACTCAGTGTGTTAGCGCATAAGATGGGGGAACAAGACCTTTTCTGGAGGTGAAAGTCTATGCGCTACACAGTAAGAGCCGGCGATACGCTGACGGATATTTGCAGGCGTTTCAGGGTCGACATTGATGTGGTCACTCGGCTAAACCCTACTATTACTCATCCTTCCCACTCGTTACGGCCCGGCCAGGTGATCATTTTGCCGGCGTTGGTGGTTGAGGACTGTCCGGTATCGGAGCCGATAATCGAACGGTTCATCCCGTCCGGAGTGCACGTGACGGTACGGGTCGTGAAGCTGACCAGGCGTCGCATCCCGGAACGGGTGATCATCTTTCGCTCCCGCGACAGTGTGCACGTGACCTGCGGGATTATCGTGATTCGCTTTACCTGCGAACGCGGGTGGCACGTCATTTTTACCAAAAAGGACATCAGGCTGGCCCTGCGCTTCATGGATACCTGTTGCCTGTTTGGTGATACCCGGGAACAGGTCATCATCGGGGCGCACGTGGGTGCGACTTCGGACCTTTGTTTCTGTGTCCTGGGGTGCCCTGATGAACATGTGCGTGTGTTTGTGGACCGTCTACACAAACCGGTGCCGCAGGGTCGGCTCTGGATCGATTCGAATCGCATCCGGATTGACTCGACGACCGGGCAAGTCTTCTATTCCTGGAACGGTACCACCCTGCAAGAAAGCACCCGGTAGCGCTACCTTGAAAGTGCCAACACTGGGAAGGTGCAGGGCGCGCTGAGGGTATTGCCGGAACAAACGATAGGTAACAGAGGAATCTGCTCATTCGCCGCGGGCGTCGCCGAACTCGCTCGCTGCGCTCACTCAGACAGGCGGTCGACGGTGATCCGCGGGTCCACTGCGCATTTTTGATCTATACTACCTATCGTTTGTTCCGGGAATACACTCAGCGCGCC
>JAHRFU010000088.1 GCA_019084485.1 Desulforudis sp.
ATAGTTATATTATACCATACAATCCTATACCGTCCTATACTTATTTAGGACTAAGAATAGAAAAAAATATGCCCTTGAAGCATTGTGCCGCAAGGGTTTCTGGATTTTAGTTTTTAGTTAAGCTGTCAAACTAACGGGTGTTTGGACTTCTCTGTTCGATTAGGCTGTCAAACTAACGCGTGTATACAGAATTCAATTAAAAAAAGCGTTGACACGCCTGAGTACTATGTATAGAATTACACCAATTACATATTGTGCGATACGGTGTTGTATCGACCAAGGCCTGAGACGTCCTTTATTGAGGGACGTCTGTTTGTTTTTCCGGGCAACAAACATCTGAGAGGGAAGGAGGCGAATCAGAATGAAGAAAATTGAGGCTGTAATCAGGCCCAGCAAGTTTGAGGAAGTGAAGCAGGCTCTCGGCAAGCTGGGGATCAAGGGGATGACTGTTACCGACGTCCTGGGCTGTGGGCTCCAACACGGACAGCGCGAGATCTACCGGGGTACCGAGTTCATCAAGCTCCTCCCCAAGGTTAAGATGGAGGTTGTGGTACAGGATACCTCGCTGGAACAGGTGATCGAGACGATTACCAGCGTGGCCCGCACGGGCGAAGTCGGTGACGGTAAGATCTTTATCTACCCCGTGGACACGGCGGTGCGAATCAGGACAGGTGAATCCGGTGACGATGCGATATAGTCACCAAAACGGGCAAAGGCGCCCCGGCGGGAAACAGGTTTTCCCCGGGGCGCTTTCTATTTTTCAGGACTAATCTCCGGGGCTTATCCCCGGCTAAATCTAAAAAGGAGTGTATTACTATGAAGGTGACAGAAATGCTGGGGAGGCTGCATTGGCGGATGATCGCGATCCTGACGGCGATACTGATCGCTGTTCCCGGTCTGGCTTTGGCCTCTGAGGAAGGGATCAATTCCGCGGACAACGCCTTTATCCTGATTGCGTCTGCGTTGGTAATGCTGATGATTCCGGGTCTGGCGCTGTTTTACGGCGGTATGACCTCAAGGAAGAATGTCATTAATACCATAATGATGTGCTTCACTTGCCTGTGTATGATCTCGGTGACCTGGGTGCTTTGGGGGTACACCTTGGCCTTCGGCACCAGTTTGGGCGGTTTGCTGGGCGGCCTGGACTTCATCGGTTTTAGGGATGTGGGAATGGAGCCCGTGGACAATTTAGCCCACGCTACGTTCGCTTCATTCCAGATGATGTTTGCCGCTCTGACAATTGCCCTTGTGGCCGGTGCGCTGGTGGAAAGAATGCGGTTTGGGGCCTTCGTAATTTTCGCTCTGATTTGGTCGACCATTGTCTACTCCCCGCTCTGCCATTGGGTCTGGGGCGAAGGCGGTTGGATCGGTGAACTGGGCGCGCTGGACTTCGCCGGCGGTACCGTGGTGCATATCAGTTCCGGTGTAGCTGCTCTGGTCGGTTGTTTAGTATTGGGGGCTCGTACCGGTTTCGGCAAGCGCCCGATGCCGCCCCATCACCTCCCGATGGTGCTCCTTGGTGCCGCCCTGCTCTGGTTCGGCTGGTTCGGGTTTAACGCGGGCAGTGCCCTTGAAGCTGGTGCGCTGGCAGCCAGTGCCTTTATGGTAACGCAGATTGCGGCTGCCACTGCGGCGATGACTTGGGCCTGCGCGGAATGGATCCGCCACGGCAAGCCGACCCTCCTGGGTGCGGCCTCGGGCTGTATCGCCGGTCTGGTTACAATTACCCCGGCCGCCGGTTTTGTCGGACCTCTGGCGGCGATCGCAATGGGTTTCGGCGGCGGACTCTTCTGCTTCTACGGTGTTACGGTACTCAAGCATAGGCTCGGCTATGACGACTCGCTGGACGTTTTCGGCATTCACGGTATCGGCGGGACTTGGGGTGCATTGGCCACGGGCATCTTTGCGGTGGAAGCGATCGGCGGTACCCCCGGTCTGCTGGAGGGTAACGCCGCCCAACTCGGAATTCAGGCCGTAAGTGTCCTGGCTACCTATGTCTTCGTCGGGGTGATGACCTTCATCATCCTGAAGGCTGTCGGCGCAGTCGTCCCGCTCAGGGCCGGCAAGAATGACGAGGATATCGGGTTGGACAGCGCCCTGCACGGTGAGAACGGTTACAGCGATTACATCGGCGGCGGGGTCCTGACCCGTGAGGCGCACGGTATCCCGGCTACAGCCCGGACCGAAGCCGCTTATTAATTAACGGTAGTTCTCCCTGGCGCTCAAGCCAAGGCTACAGTTTCCATATTGGGCGAAGAGGCCCTTGCCGAAAACCGCGCAGTTCTCAGCAAGGGTCTCTTCTTTCTCTCTTGTTGGGTAGTGGAAAAATAATGGAGGTGTCCGAAGATGACTCGTAAAATCGCCATTTATGGTAAGGGTGGCATCGGGAAATCCACCACGACTCAGAATACGGCGGCGGCGATGGCCCATTTCTATGACAAGAAGATTATGATTCACGGCTGTGATCCCAAGGCTGATTCCACCCGGCTGATTTTGGGCGGAATGATGCAGGTCACGGTGATGGATACCCTGCGTGAGGAAGGCGAGGAGGCGGTGACCTTAGAGAAGGTCCGTTTAATGGGATTCAACGGAATCCAGTGTGTGGAATCCGGCGGACCCGAACCCGGGGTGGGCTGTGCGGGGCGGGGTGTGATCACCGCCATCAACCTGATGGAAGAAAACGAGGCCTACGGCTCTGAACTAGACTTTGTCTTCTTCGACGTTCTGGGGGACGTGGTTTGCGGTGGCTTTGCAATGCCGGTTCGGGAAGGTAAGGCCAAAGAGATCTACATCGTAGCATCCGGGGAAATGATGGCCCTTTACGCCGCCAACAACATCTGCCGGGGGATGGTCAAATACGCGGAGCAGAGTGGGGTACGCCTCGGCGGCATTATCTGCAACAGCCGCCGCGTGGACGGCGAACGCGAGTTGATTGAGGAATTCTGCGCGAAACTGGGCACGCAGATGATTATGTTCGTACCCCGCGACAACATTGTGCAGAAAGCGGAATTTAACCGCAAGACGGTGACCGAGTTTGCCCCTGATTGTGAGCAGGCCAGTGTTTATAAGGAACTGGGACGTCGAATTATTGAAAACATTAATTTTGTAGTTCCCACACCGATGACCATGGACGAAATGGAAGGGCTCGTACTAGAGTACGGACTACTAGATGTAGGGGAGGCGTCATAGTTGAGGAAAATCACGGCAATTGTGCGGCCAGAGATGGCCGAGGAAGTGTCTGAAGCGTTGGCCAAGGGAGGGTTTGCCGCCCTTACTAAAATGGATGTAGCTGGTCGCGGCAAACAGATGGGGCTTAGGATGGGCAGCGTCTATTACGATGAACTGCCGAAGGTGATGCTTTGGCTGGTGCTCGAAGATGGAAAGGTGAACGAAGCCGTCGAGATTATCAACAAGGCTGCGTACACTGGCAACTTTGGTGACGGTAAGGTTTTTGTTAGCCCCGTCGAGGAGGCTTACACCATTCGGACCGGAGTTAAGGAGTTATAGGAGGTGGTGGCCCCAATGAAAGAAATCATTGCTGTTATTCGGCCCAACAAGGTACAGGTCACCAAGGATGAACTGGCCCGCATCGGGTTCCCGTCCATGACTGCGGCCAAGGTGTTCGGCCGGGGCAAGCAACGAGGCCTGGCCGCTGAAGTGGCCTTTGAACTCCCGGCTAAACTCTCTACACATCCGGGCGGCATGCGCTGGATACCGAAGCGGATGATCAGTCTGGTGGTCCCGAGCAAGGATGTCTCAAAAGTAGTTGCTGCGCTAATACGGGTAAACCAGACTGGAGAGATCGGGGATGGGCGAGTTTTTGTCTGCCCCATCGAAGACGCGATCCGAGTGCGCACCCAGGAAAAAGGCGATATCGCCCTGGTCTAACTTGATTCGGGCGGTACCATCAAGATTCAGAAGGAGAATACAAATGCCCTTTATCAGACTAAAGTGCGACGAATTGATCCCCGAGCGGGAGAAACATACCTATGTTACGGAAAAGGAAAAATCGATTATTCCCCTGTGTAACATCAGCACCGTCCCAGGGGATATGACCGAGCGTGGGTGTGCCTTCGCCGGTGCCCGCGGAGTCGTGGGCGGACCGATTACCGACGCCATTCAAATCGTGCACTCCCCGATCGGGTGTGCGTACTATACTTGGGCGACGCGCCGGCACATGTCCGATCAGTACGCGTGGTCCCTGCCCGGTCGGCTGGATAACGTCGCCTTTAACAGGCGCTACTGTGTGGTGACCGACATGGAGGAAAAGGACGTTGTGTTCGGCGGCAGTCGAAAACTCCTGAAGAGTGCGCTGGAATCGATCCGGCTGTTCCCGGAAGCGCCAGGGGTGATTATGTACACCACTTGTACCTCCGGTCTGATCGGAGACGATATCGGTTCGGTGGCCAAACAGATCGAAAAGGAGACCGGCAAGCTGGTGTTCTTTGCGGAAGCACCCGGTTGTTCCGGGGTAAGCCAATCAAAGGGGCATCACGTGGCAAATCGGCAGTTCTTCGGCCAGATCAACGAGATCCGGCGCAAGCAGCCGGAGCTGATCCTTCCCGAGGAAGAACGCACGCCGTACGACATCGTCCTGGTCGGTGAGTACAACATGGACTGGGACCTAAAGGTCATCCTGCCGCTGATGGAGCGCATCGGGGTCCGTGTGCTCACCACCTTCACCGGAAATGCCCGGATGATGGAGCTGGTCCGGCTACCCGATACCAAGCTGAACGTGGTCCACTGCCAACGGTCGGCGACCTATATTGCGGACATGGTGAAGGAAGGCTACGACATTCCCTATGTGAAGGCTTCGTTTTTCGGTATCCAGCAGACCAACAAGGCTCTGCGCACGATTACCCATCACTTCGGCCTGGATGAACTGGCCGAGCAGGTGATTGCCGAGGAAACGGCGCGCATCCAGTCGGCTCTGGATTGGTACCGTGAACGATTAAGCGGCAAAACCGTGGCCATCTATGTCGGGGGTCCCCGGGTCTGGCACTGGATCAAGCTTCTCGAGGAACTGGGGATGAAAGTGGTGGCCGGTGCCTGCACCTTCGCCCACGAGGACGACTACGAGAAGATTAATAGCCGAGCTCCTGACGGAATGCTGGTTATTGACAATCCGAACGAGTTCGAGATAGAGGAGTTGCTGGAGACCTGCAAACCGGATATCTTTCTCTGCGGCCTAAAGGAGAAGTTCCTGGGCCGGAAGATGGGTATTCCCACCCTGAACTCCCACTCATACGAGAAGGGTCCTTACGCCGGATACGTCGGATTCATCAACTTTGCCCGGGATATTTACCAGGCGCTGGGGGCACCGGTCTGGAGCCTTATTAACGGAAAGGGGGAATAGCGACAACATGTCTGCCAATCATCAACCAATATCGATCGACGGTATTGCCTATAACCAGCTCAAGATTGAGAAGAAGCCGATTACACCTGAGTATGTGCGGCGAGACCCGGAATTGGTACCTAAGGCTAACCGTACGGTGGTCGTCAATCCGGCCCGGACCTGTATGCCCTTCGGGGCAATGTTCGCTGGGCTTGGAATGCACCGCGGTCTGCCCTTTGTGCAGGGCGCCCAAGGCTGCACCACCTATGTTCGCTACACCTTCTGCCGAATTTTTCAGGAACCGGCCAGTATTGCCAACGCCTCCTTCCACGAGGATGCGGCGGTCTTTGGTGGTCGTAAGAATTTCATCGAGGGCATGCGCAACCTCATCGTCCGCTATCATCCGGATGTGGTCACTGTGGTGACTACTTGCTCCAGTGAGATCATCGGAGATGACATGGTCAGCTTCATCAAAGCCGCACGCAAGCGCTTGATCACGGAACTAGGCGAGGAGGACGGTAGCCGTCCAAAGCTGGTATTGGTGAACACCCCAAGCTTTGCCGGCTCGCACATTGTGGGCTACGACCGCGCTTCACGGGCTTTTTTGGAGACGCTAGCCCAGGATCACTCCAAGCCGAACAACCGGATCAATATCATTCCCGGGATGGTCATGCCTGGGGACGTGCGGGAAATCAAGCACCTGCTGCGGGAAATGGGCGTGGACGCCTACACCCTCTTCGACATCAGCGATGTGTTTGACACACCTTTGATGCCGCCACAGACCCTTCCCTACTACCCGGAGGGGGGCACCCGGATCACGGAAGTCGAGGATATGGGTAACTCTATGGCTACCTTTGCTCTTTGCCAGAACGAGGGCGGGCTCGGTGCCCGATACCTGGAACAGAAGTTCGAGATCCCCGCTTTTATCGGGCCGATGCCGATGGGTGTAAGGAGCACGGATCTCTTTCTGAAGCGGGTGTCGGAGGTAACCGGAAAGGAGATTTCGAAGTCTCTGAAGGACGAGCGGGGACGCCTCCTGGACTTCATGGCCGACACCCTACACCACACCATGATGAAGCGGGTGGCCATATTCGGAGATCCGGATATCGCGACCGGGATCACCCGCTTCGCCTGTGAACTGGGTATGGAACCGGTAGCCGTGATGAGTGGAACCAAGACCAAGACCTTCACTGCGGACATCGAGGGGATTGTAGCGGAATCTGGCGCTAAGCCCTTGATCCTCAATGGTAGCGATCTGTTTGAGTTTGAGGAATCACTCAAGGCGATGCCCGTGCCCGTGGACGTGATCATCGGGAATTCCAAGGGTGCTGATATTGCCAAGGAACTACAGGTGCCATTGGTGCGTGCGGGCCTGTTCGTGTACGACCGTGTGGGCTACCATAAGCGGCCTGTAATCGGTTACAGGGGGGGGGAACGGTTGCTGGCCGACCTCGTGAACGCGATTATGGATTTCAGCTATCCCGAGGAGCGGACCCAGCAGCTGTAAGCGACCATGTGTAACAAGAAGATCAGCCTCAATGGCCTTACTCGGGTCCCGTTTATCGATCCCCAGCGGGCCGCCCACGGCATCCTGATCGACGCCGCGGCTCCGGCGCTCCCGGCTTGTGACCAGCGTACCGTGCCGGGTGTAATGTCCCAACGGTCCTGTGCCTACTATGGTGCCCGCTGGTTCCTAGCCCCGATGAAGCAGGTGATCCACTTGGTCCACGGGCCAGTGTCGTGCGCCTTCTACGGCGAGACGGTGCGTAAGAAGAGATACACTGTCTTTTCGACCGATCTGACCGAAAAGGAAGTCATCTTCGGCGGGGAAGCCAAGCTCCTGCAGAACCTTCTGGAAATCGGAGAACGCTTTCCGGATGGGGCTATCCTAGTTTACGTCACCTGTGCTCCGGGGTTCACGGGCGATGATGTGGATCGGGCCTGCCGGAACGCCGAACACGCTATGGGCATCCGCTGCTTGCCGGTGAACTGCCCCGGATTTCTCGGGCATCACCAGTCGACCGGGCATGAAATCGGGGCGGGGGTACTTCTGGAGCACTTCGTCGGGCGGGACGAAGAGGCCGTATCCGGTCCATACGACATCAATATCCTGGGCGAGTACGACGTGATGGGCGACTTCAAGGTGATCAAGCGTCTCCTCGGCCGGATGGGTGTCAATGTAGTCACCGCTATCACCGCCGACGCCTCGGTGGATAACCTGGCGCGGGCGCACCGGGTGCAGCTTAATGTGATGCACTGCCGACGCACGGGGGGCTTGATGGCCGAGGAAATGCAGCGTAGATACGGCATCCCGCACGTTAAGGTTTCATTTTTCGGGGTTGCCCAAACCAGTGCCGCGCTACGGCAGATCGGAGCGCGTCTTAACCTACAGGAGGCCGCCGAACGGGTGATCACCGAAGAAGAGTCGACGATGGCGGCCGATCTGGAACGTTATCGGCGGGAACTGAGTGGAAAGCGGGTAGGCCTGTTCTTTGGCGGCTCACGCATTGGGTCGATGCAGAACTGCTATCGGGAACTGGGGATGGAGGTGCTGGTGGCGGGCAGCCAGTTCGGCGGCAAGGAAGACTACCGTGACGCCTGGTCCACCATGAGAACCGGCACCGCCCTCGTGGATGATACTAATGAAGAAGAAGTCCTACGCTTTATCCGGCAATACCGCCCGGACGTGATTGCCGGGGGGATGCGGGAGAAGTTTATCGCCAACAAGTTCGGGGTTCCGTTTACTGTCTTTCCGCAAGAAAGCGGTCCTTATGCCGGATACTCGGGATTTAGGAATTTTGTACGTGACATTCTGGTAGCCCTCAAGGCACCGGTGTGGCAGATCGTGAGAGGGGAGTCGGAAACGCTTGCTTAATCTACAACCGATTAATGAACTGAAAGGGCATCCCTGCTTTAATCCGGGCGCCCATCACCGTTTCGGCCGTATCCACCTGCCGGTGGCGCCCCGCTGCAATATCAAGTGCGGTTACTGTGACCGGAAGCTAGACTGCGCGAACGAAACCCGGCCGGGTACCTCCAGCAGGGTTATCACCCCGGAAGAGGCGCTCCTTGCCCTGCAAAAGGCGTTGGTGGAAGAGCCCCGGATCCGGGTCGCGGCCGTGGCCGGCCCCGGGGATCCCCTGGCGAATGAGGAAACCTTCCGCACTTTTGAACTGGTTAGTAAGACTTACTCTGGAATGATCAAGTGCCTGAGTACCAACGGGCTGTTTCTGCCGGGGAAGGTCGACCGCTTGGCGTTGCTGGGGCTAAAAGCGCTTACGGTAACCCTCAACGCGGTTCATCCGGAGATTGGTTCCCGGATCTACGAGTGGGTCGATTATGAAGGTGAGCGTCTTACCGGCTACGACGCGGCGGACCGGCTGATCAAGAACCAGCTTGAGGGGATCAAGCGGGCGGTTGAACTCGGCATCTCGGTCAAGGTAAATACGGTACTGATTCCGGGCATTAACGACAGCCACGTGGAAGAAATCGCGCAAACGGTAAAGGAACTGGGGGTACACCTGATGAATATTATGCCGCTCTATCCCGCGGCTTCGTTTAAGGACTTGGCGCGGCCCACCGCTAGTCAACTGCAGGAGGTGCGCTCCACGGCTTCCGGAATCCTGCCGCAGATGACCTGGTGCCGGCAGTGCCGTGCCGATGCCTATGGGTTGCTGTCGGCCCAAACATGTTTGTCTTGAAAGTAAACTTCGGGGGCTGTTGGGGGGGGGGTGCGAAATGAGAAAGGGAAGGGGTACGAAAATGAAAAAAGTGTTTATTGTCGGATTGGCTGTATTAGTGTTCGCCGTGCTGACCGTGGGGTGTGTCGATAAAAACGAGGTTAAAATAGCCAAATTTGAGGATTTGGGGCTGGAAGGGGTAAAGATTGCCTCCGGAGACCCCGGACATGTTCCTGCGGGAAAGTATGCGGTGGATATTCTTTGTAATCTGGAGCAGACCGATCCGGATCTCGCCGGCAAGATCACAAACAACATTGTTACGAGGGAGGCTCACGTCAGAGCTGTTCTGGACAAGGTTGTTTTGAAGGAAGTTGATGCGGGGTTTGTTTACCGGACGGACGCTTACACCGAAAGAGAAAAGGTTGAGATTATAGAAATACCTGAAGAAATCAACGTGGTGCCGGAGTATCCGGTCGCGGTCTTAAAGGGTAGTGACAACCGGGAAGCGGCCGCTGAATTTGCCGGGTTCGTACTCTCTCGGGAGGGGCAGGAGATACTCGTCGATTACGGATTTATCGGCGTAGTGAGCGATCCGGAACCTTACACGCCGAAGGAGATCAAAGATACCATTGTGGTCTATGCCGCCGGATCGTTAACCGATGTCTTTGAAGAAATGGCGACCGAATTCGAAAAGATGACTGGTGGCGAGGTAAAGCTGCTATTCGCAAGCTCCGGCGCTTTAAGACAGAAGATACAGGCTGGGGCCGTGGGTGGTGAAGCCGGTGCCGATGTGTTTGCTTCGGCCAGTATGAAGCAGATGAGAATTCTCGAAAACGAGGGCTTCGTGGCCGACTATGGCGTATTCGCCAAGAACGAAATGGTTGTGGTCGTGCGAAAGTAGGCGCTGTTTGAGGGGTGGGAGGTGTTAAAATCGTGCCGATTCGTAGCTGCTACCCGGCGATAGGCGTTAAATTCGCAACCAGCATCAGTTTGTTGGTGTTTGCTTTGTTGATCATCTTCCCGCTTATCGCATTGGTATTTAATATTTTCTCGGCCCCGGTGGATTTCAAAGCTTTATCGTCCAGATCGGTGATTAACCCGCTCATATTGAGTGTGCTGACCGCCTTGATTTCAACAGCAATTTCGTTACTTGTAGGTGTTCCGCTCGCCTACGTGCTCACCTACAAAAGTTTTCCGCTGAGAGATGTACTTGATACAATGGTGAATCTTCCTTTCGTGTTGCCGCCGAGTGTGGCCGGATACCTGCTCCTACTGACGTTCGGAAAATACGGGTTGCTTGGATATCCACTCAACATACTGGGAATTACAATTATGTTCACGACCTTCGCAATCGTCATCGCCCAAACGTTCGTTGCTTTGCCCTTTGTTGTTAAGAGTGTCAGGGCGACAATGGAAGACATTCAACCTTCTCTGATTGATGCCGCAAAGACGCTTGGAGCGCGTGAGTTTGAAATATTCAGGGAAGTCATTCTACCCTTATCAAAAACGGGAGTGCTGTCCGGAACAATAATGGCGTATGCCAGAGCGATAGGGGAGTTCGGCGCTACCATGATGGTTGGCGGGTTATTGGTGACTTTACCGGTAGCGATCTACGCCAACGCTATAGGCGGGGACAGAGAGACAGCCAATGTGCTTGCCGTGGTGCTGATCGCAATTGCCTTCACCATACTTACAGTATTTAAAAGGGTTGTGAGATCATGATTGAGCTAATAAATATCGCCAAAAAATTTAAGAATAAAGTTGTGCTGAATGACATCAGCCTAAGTGTGGGGAAGGGAGAAATAATGGTGCTCTTGGGGGCAAGTGGATGCGGTAAAACCACCCAATTGAAAATAATAGCCGGATTAGTAAGACAAGACCGCGGGGATGTAGTGCTGAACAATAAAGTAATTAATAATTCACCACCCCAGGAGAGGAACATCGGCTTCGTTTTTCAGGACTATGCCTTGTTCCCTCATAAAGACGCATTCGAGAACATTGCCTTTGGCTTAAAGATAAGCAAGTTGCCCAGAAATGAGGTAAATAGCAGAGTATGCAAAACAATGGAAATGCTGGAAATTGGAGATTTTAGGAATGAAAGAATCTCTCGGCTGAGTGGAGGGCAGAAGCAGCGAGTCGCCTTGGCCAGAGCGCTGGTTATGGATCCGGATGTTTTACTCCTGGATGAACCGTTAAGTGCGTTGGACCCGGTTTTAAGGGAAAAATTGAGAGAAGAACTGAACGCTATTCTGAAAAACACTGGCATAGCTGGAATTTATGTAACGCACGATCTGACCGAGGCGATGATCGTTGGGGATAAGATCGCGATCATGAACGAAGGCGAAATACAGCAGATCGATAAGCCGGATGAGGTGTTTTATCGTCCCAAAACAGAATTTGCGGCCAGATTCGTCGGGGCAAGGAATATCCTGGAGGGACGGGTTGTCGAATTGAACCGCGATGAAGCAACAATTGAGGTGATTAACGGGTCAAATCCATTTAAAATTCGCACCTTGAAGTATCCCCTATTCGAGCGCCAGAAAAATATCTCCCTTTGCATCCATCCCGAGGAGGTAGTCCTGGGTTTGAGAGAAGGGGACAATTTGATGCGCGGAACAATCACCGGCATAATTCCGAACGGCCCGGCGCTAAAGATTACCGTCGATATTGCCGGTTTGAAACTATATGCAACCACTACCAGACGTTTGTTGAACTACGAGGTAAACGATGAAGTTTGGGTATCATTTAGCAGAAACGCATTTCACCCGCTATGTGGCAAGAAGTGCCGTTCTCCAGCTCGGGAAATTCCCGCATCGTGTGTCAGATCAGGGGGCAGCAAAGAAGCGTTGTGCCGCTGAAATGAGGCCTCGAATATCGGGCCGCAAAGCCGGGTGGGTTGATGGACGTGGTTATGCTCTTAAATTAGGGAGGGGTGTGGTCAGGATGCTTATCATTGTGGACAGCACCCTGCGTGACGGGGAACAGTCGGCCGGGCTGGCTTTTTCGACCGGCGAAAAGATACAGGTCGGAAAACTTCTCGATGCGCTCGGGGTGGACGTCATCGAGGCCGGCATCCCGGCGATGGGCCGTGTAGAGCAGGAGGCAATCAGCGCCCTGATCCATGCCGGTCTCCGGGCCGAGGTCACCTCCTGGAACCGGATGCATCCCGCAGACATTAAGGCCTCTCTCGAATGCGGGATCAGGCTCCTACACCTTTCCGCTCCGGTCTCCGACATTCACCTGGAGCACAAGCTGCGCTGTAGTCGGTCATGGGTGCTGGGACAGATGCGGGAGATGGTGGCTTTCGCACAGTCCAGTGGCTGCCGGGTTTCCGTGGGGGCGGAAGACGCTTCACGGGCTGATCCCGCTTTCCTGCGCGCCTACGCCCTGGCTGCCGAGGAAGTCGGCGTCGAACGCCTGCGGCTCTGTGACACCCTGGGGATACTGGACCCTTTCAAAACCTACGAAATGGTCAGGAGTGTCGTGGAGTGGGTTAACATCGATGTGGAAATACACGCCCACAACGACTTCGGAATGGCTGCTGCAAACACCCTGGCCGCACTTCGCGCGGGCGCCCGGGCCGCAAGCGTCACCGTGAACGGGATCGGTGAGCGGGCCGGCAACGCCGGGCTTCAGGAGGTCATCCGGGCGGCCCGTCAATTCTTCGGTCTTAAGCGGGGCTATGATGCTAATATAATGGATCAGTTACAGTCTCTGGTACGGGCTTTAAGCTACCGGGAGTTCCCTGAAGTGAAGGAGGCGATCCGATGCCAAACCCCCGTACGCTGGTAATCCAGAACGTGTCCCGTTCGCTTAACCCCGCGGGGAACGGGCTGGATATTTGCCGCTGTTTATTGTAGATTTAAGGGCAGAGGTGACGTTTGTAATGCGTATCGCCGTGGCCCAGATTAATCCGACCGTCGGGGACTTCCCCGGCAATATCCACCTGATCAAGAACTACATCGGCCGGGCCCGTAAGGCGGGGGCGGATCTGGTCGTTTTCCCCGAGATGGCGGTCTCGGGATACCCGCCTAAAGATCTCCTGTGCCGTAAGGACTTTATAAATGCCATCGAGGCCAGTCTGACCGAGATCCTGGCGGCAACCAAGGAAATCGCGGTGTTGGTCGGCACTCCCGTCCGCGAGGCGGACGGCAACCTGATTAATGCCGCTGTGCTGATGCGTGACCGGAACCTCGTTGGGCGGGCCGCCAAAACCCTGTTGCCCGAGTACGATGTGTTTGACGAGCGGCGCTATTTTGCGCCCGGTTTTGACAATCGGCCCTTGGATCTACGCGGGATGCGGCTCGGTGTGACGGTTTGTGAGGACATCTGGAACGTCAGGGGCGTGACGGGCGTACCTTCTTACCCGCGTGATCCGGTAAAGGCCTTGGCCGAACAGGGTGTAGACTTTTTCATCAACCTCTCCGCTTCGCCCTACCACCTGGGGAAACAGCAGCAGCGTCTAGACCTGGTGGGATCCATTGCTGCCCGGTACAGTCGGCCATTCCTGTACGTCAACCAGGTTGGCGGCAACGACGATCTCGTGTTTGACGGGGCAAGCTTTCTGGTGAATAGTCGCGGTCAGCGGGTACTGCAGGGGAAGAGTTTCGACTCCGACTTCTGGGTGTTTAAAGTCGATGCCGTCAACGACCTACCTACGCTGGTTTCGGACATTGAAGAGGGTCCGGCGGCGGTTTACCAGGCCCTGGCCCTCGGTCTGGGAGATTACCTGCGGAAGATCGGTTACAGCAAGGCCGTGGTCGGTCTTTCCGGCGGGATTGACTCCGCGGTCACGGCTGCGCTGGCGGTGGCGGCCCTGGGTTCGCAAAACGTGCTCGGGGTAAGCATGCCTTCCCGCTATTCCTCGCGGGGCAGCGTTGAAGACTCTCGGGAGCTGGCCAAGCGCCTGGGTATCGAGTTTCGGGTGCTGCCCATCGAGCCCCACTTCCAGTCCTTCCTGGACCAGTTCAATGACGACGGTCAGGCCCAGGGCGACCTGGCCGAGGAAAACATCCAGGCCCGCCTGCGTGGCAACATCCTGATGTTTATTTCCAACCGGGAAGGGTACCTGGTCCTGAGTACAGGCAACAAGTCCGAGACCGCGGTGGGCTACAGTACCCTCTACGGGGATATGGCCGGCGGTCTGGCCGTATTGGCCGACGTGCCCAAGGTGATGGTCTATAAAGTCGCCGCTCATCTCAACCGTGACGCGGAGATCATTCCCCAGAGCATTATTGAAAAGGCCCCTTCCGCCGAACTCCGGCCTGGGCAGTTGGACCAGGACAGTCTGCCCCCCTATCCGATCCTGGACGGTATTTTGAAAGCCTACATTGAGGACTGTTGCTCGGTATCTGAAATTGTGGCCAGGGGCTACGCCGAGCCGGTTGTACGGCGAGTGGCGGCGATGGTCGACCAGGCTGAATACAAGCGACGCCAGGCAGCCCCCGGACTTAAAGTCACTTCCAAGGCCTTCGGCTCAGGCAGGCGAGTACCAATCGCCCACCGCTGGAAGCCTTGAGAAAACCAACACCTGGAAGGTGCAGGGCGCGCTGAGGGTATTGCCGGAACAAACGATTAGGGAGACTTGTAATGACAATACGCCTTCGGGGCTTTCGAACTCTGAAAAGCTTGTATTTTGATACGAATCTAGGGATGTCTCAATTGGACTGTGCCCAATCAAAAAATGCGCAGTGGAGCCGCGGATTAGCGTCGTCCGCCTGTCTGAGTGAGCGTAGCGGTGCAGGAAATGGGGCACCATAGACCTAATTCTTGAACTCTATGGTAGGTCAACAGTATAAGAGCATCGTTGCCTAGGAAAAACCAGCCTGTCCCCGTTTCCCGCCCGGAGCAGATTCCTCTGTCACGTACGTGTTTGTGGAGGCAATCCCTCAGGAAAGCGCACAGCACCATACAACAACCTTCATCAACGCCACAATAACTTCCACTTTGTGGGGCGTCGTGTTAAAATAGGGAGCACACCAGCAGAGAATGGGGTTTACCGGTGGTACAGTCCCGCATTGTCGTGGCCGTGGAGAGCACGGTCGAGAGTAAAAAACTGAAGGATAAGCTGCAGAAGGCCGGGCATTTGGTGATCGGGCAGGTTCACGACGCCAAGGAGGCGCTGCGCGTGACTTTCCAAACCAACCCCGAACTGGTCATTCTAGATGCCAGTCTTCCGGATTACGGCGGACTGGGTGTGGCCCAGGTCATTGATGAACACCGAATGTGTCCGGTGATTCTCATTGCCTCCGAAGTCAGTGACATTGTGCAGCGCGCCCGGCAGGGATGGCTGCTCAGCTACCTGCTGTTTCCCTATACCGATGATGAACTCTATTTGGCCACGGAAGTGGCCATCGCTAACTTCCAGCGTCTGGTGGCATTGGAACGTGAGAACACCAGACTGAAAAACAACCTGGAGAGCCGAAAATTGGTGGACCGGGCCAAGGGGCTGCTCATGGACCACAAGCAGCTGAACGAACAGGAAGCGTACAAGTACCTGCAGCGCCTCAGTATGGACCACGCCAAGCCCATTGCCCGGATCGCCCGGCAGGTGATCGAGCAGCTGGCCGGAGCAGGCAAGACTGGAAAGTAAGTATTCTGTATACTTAAGAAACGCGTGTTGCATTTTAGCGGATCTTCGATCTATAATGTGTGACAGCTACTAAATATGTGAGATGGGGCAATGGCGTCCCTCTGGAAGTTCCTTATTTTGAAAGGGGTTTCCAGGGGCGTTTTTATTTTTTGGGGGTATTAAAGCAGTGCACAGAGTAACTACCGCAGAAGATGTGATGGCGCTGGCCGAAGAGACACACGTCAAGTTTGTGCGCCTCCAGATTACTGATATCCTGGGTGCGTTGAAGAACGTGGCGATCACGGTGGAAGAACTGGAGCGGGCCTTGGCCGGCCAGGTACTCTTCGACAGTGCGATTATTGAAGGACACATCCCGGGTCGGGCTCGGGATATCCTGTTGCAGCCTGATCCATCCACCTTTGAAATTTTCCCCTGGCGGCCACGTGACGGTGCCGTGGGGCGCCTGATTTGTGAAGCTAACAATCCTGACGGGAGTTCGTTTGAGGCCTGTTCGCGGGCGGTCCTGCGGCGTGCCACCGCAGCTCTGCGCGAGGCTGGTCTGGAACTGACCGTCGGCGCTGAGATTGAGTTCTTCCTGCTGCACGGAGACGGCCAGGGTCAACCTAAACTGGAGACCCACGACCGGGCCGGCTACTGTGACCTTTCGCCCGTTGATCTCGGTGAAAACGCGCGGCGGGATATGGTTCTGACTCTAGAGCAGATGGGCATCGAAGTGAAATCCTCGCACCACGAGGAAGCCCCCGGCCAGCACGAGATCGGCCTTAAAGACGATAGCATCGTGGCCATTGCCGACAAAATCGCCACTTTCAAGTTTGTGGTTCGGACCGTGGCCCAGCGCCACGGCCTACACGCCTCGTTTATGCCCAAGCCTTTGCCGGGGCGGAGCGGTTCCGGTTTAACCTTGGGACTATCGTTATGGCGTGACATGGATAACCTTTTTTTGGGTGAAAATGGTGAACTTAGTGCTACTGCCAAGCACTTCATGGGCGGCCTGATCAGGCACAGTGGAGCCCTGACCGCCCTAGCCAATCCGTTGGTCAATTCTTACAAGCGAATGATCCCCGGTCAGTTGTCGCCATACCTGGCGGCCTGGTCGAGAGATAACCGGTCGACGATGCTCCGGGTTCCCACACACCCCGACGATAGTGTTCGGTTGTTGCTTAGAAGCCCGGATCCCGCGGCCAACCCATACCTGGCCCTGGCCGCCATCGTGGCCGCCGGTCTGGATGGCATACAAGGACAGATTGAACCGGAGCCTTTTATCAATGAGGCAATAATTGGGAGAACTGACTCCTGGGTGCTGTACGACCGCAAGACACACGGCCTACCCCGAAACCTGCAGAACGCACTACAAGCTTTGGAAGGGGATGAGCTGATTAGAGGGGTGCTCGGGGAAGAGGTAGTGCAGCACCCAGGAGTCAGTTCTCCCAATTATTGCCTCATTGATAAAAGGCTCCGGTTCAATCTGTCCTTGTATGCCATCCAGACCGGCGGCCACGATGGCGGCCAGGGCCAGGTATGGGTTGGCCGCGGGATCCG
>JAHRFU010000070.1 GCA_019084485.1 Desulforudis sp.
CTGGCCGCTGTGCGCAACCGCAAGATCGGTTTCGTGTTTCAAAACTTCAATCTGCTGGCGCAGCTTACCGCCCAGCGGAACGTGGAACTGCCCATGATCTACGCCGGAGCGAACCCGGCTCAGCGTAAACAGGCCTCCATCGAGGCCCTGAGTCGCGTCGGTTTGATGGATCGCGCGCACCACCGGCCCACGCAGCTGTCGGGGGGCCAGAACCAGCGGGTGGCCATTGCCCGCGCCCTGGTGAACAACCCCGCGATCATCCTGGCCGACGAACCGACCGGAAACCTTGATACCCGCTCGGGTGAGGAGATCATGGCTATTTTTCAGGAACTGAACCGCTCCGGGGTGACCATTGTCCTCGTCACTCACGAACCGGACATTGTCCGGCACACCCAGCGCATCCTTCATTTCCGCGATGGAGTGTTAATCCGGGAAGAGGGTGTGGATGATCCGGTTGATGCCCGGGACTACCTGGCATCACTGCCCGGCGGGGAGGCAAACGAAGCATGAGCTTACTCGAAAGCGTCCGCCTGGCCCTGGAAGGAATCATGGCCAGTAAGCTGCGCTCCTTCCTGACCACCCTGGGGATCGTGATCGGCATTGCCGCTGTAATTACGGTGGTAGCCATCGGTCAGGGCGGGCGCCAGCTGCTGATCGGAGAAATGGAGAACCTGGGCACGAACCTCTTTGCGGTCTACGTGGACTGGCGGGAGACGGACACTACGGGCACGGAGTTTCAGGTTCGGGATGTTGCCGTAATCAAGGAACTGGTGCCGGAAGTGCAACATCTGGCACCGCTCAGCAGTGCCATGGATCAGATACGGGGCAGCACCAAGCAGATGATCGCCCAAGTGATCGGCACCACCGCCGACCTGGGCCCGGTACGCAATCTGAAACTGGCGGATGGGCGTTTTCTCAAGCCTGAGGACGACGCCGGCGGACGGCGGGTGGCGGTGATTGAGGAGGATTTTGCGCGGGAGATATTCGGCCGGCAGGAGCCGCTAGGTCAGAAGATCATAATCCGGAACACGTCCTTTCTGGTGGTGGGGGTGCTGACGTCGGAGACCTCCATGTTCAGCTTCGGCACCGGTAAAACGGTCTATGTACCCCACCGCGCCTGGTCCGAAGTGTTCAATTCCAGACAGGTAAACCAGCTTGAGGGTACCGCTGTCAGCCGTGAACTGGTACCGGAGGCCATGCAAAAGACGGTTACCATACTGGAGCGACGGCATGGGGCACCGGACCGCTACACCAGCGTCAGCCTGGACCAGCAGATGGAGGTAGCCAAGCGGATCACTGGAATAATGACCCTTGTGGTCGGGGCGGTGGCTGGCATCTCACTCTTTGTGGGCGGGATCGGGGTGATGAACATCATGCTGGTCTCCGTGACTGAGCGGGTGAGAGAGATCGGGGTACGCATGGCCGTGGGTGCCCGCCGGAAGGATATCCTGGCCCAGTTTCTGATTGAATCGGTGGTACTGTGCCTGATCGGCGGGGCCATCGGCATGATGCTCGGCATCGGCGGGGCTTTCTTGGTGGCCAAGATCGCCAATTGGCCGCCCCTGGTCGCCCCGTCCACGGTGATTATCGCCGTCCTGTTCTCGGCGCTCGTCGGAGTCCTGTCCGGCCTGTGGCCCGCCAACAAGGCCGCCCAACTGGATCCAATCGAAGCCCTCCGCCGCGAGTAATTGAGGTGTGGAGGTAATCATATGGTTACGAGTCTGGCTCTAGATGAAGCCCTGTTCCAACATTTCCATTTTAAGCACTTCCGTCCCGGCCAAAGGGAAGTCATTGAAGCGAGCTTTGCTGGGGAGGATGTGCTGGCGGTCATGCCGACCGGCAGTGGGAAGTCCCTTTGCTACCAGCTTCCGTCATTGCTGCTTCCCGGCCTTACCCTGGTGATTTCCCCCTTGGTGGCCTTAATGAAAGACCAGGTGGACAACCTGCTTGATAAGGAATTCTCCCAGGTTACCCTGCTCAACAGCCAGATTAAGCCGGAAGAGTACCGACTAAGGATGCAAGGTATTCGGAGCGGCGAATACAAGCTGGTCTACGTTGCGCCGGAAAGGCTACGTAATCGGAATTTCACTGAGCTAATTAAAGAACTGCAGGTCGATCTGCTGGTGGTCGACGAAGCCCACTGCGTTTCCCAGTGGGGCCACGACTTCCGGCCGGACTACCTCTGGATCGGGGATTTCTATGAACAACTGTCGCGACGCCCGCGCATCCTAGCCCTTACTGCCACCGCCACGCCGGAGGTCCAGCGGGATATTCGGAAGCAACTAGGCATTCCCAATGCCAAAGTGGTGACCGCGGGCAGTGATCGGCCCAACCTGTATATTTCCGCAAAAAGGATGGACGGCGAAAAGGATAAGCAGGCGGCATTGCAAGAGTTCTTCAAGGGGCAACCGAGCAGCGGCATTATTTACGCTGCCACCCGGAAGGAGAGCGAGTCGGTGGCTGCCTGGCTGAGGGATTCTTTAGGGATTTCCGCTGACTGCTACCATGCCGGCCTGTCTCCCAACAAGCGCACCGCGGTCCAAGAGGCGTTTATTAAGGAAGAAGTCAGGGTGGTGGTAGCCACCAACGCCTTCGGAATGGGTATCGACAAGGCCAATATCCGCTTTGTGATCCACTATAGCCTGCCGGCCTCGTTGGAGGCCTACTACCAGGAGATTGGCAGGGCGGGACGAGACGGCCTGCCGTCCGATTGTCGGTTGCTGTTCTCTCTAAAAGACAGCAGGCTGCAGGAATGGATGATTGAAAACGATAAGATTACCCGCGATGACCTGACTCTGTTCTGGCGAATCTGCGCCAAGTACGCGGACGGTGGGAGGTCTGTCGTGCCCATTGTGGAGTTGGAGCGGGCTGGCCTTGGTACAACCAAGCAACGCCTGGTGGTCAGCATGCTGGAGCGGCTACAGGCGATCAAGATCTCCGACCGGGACGATGAACACCGTTATCTGGAGCCGGGGATGCGGCCGCCGCCGGAGGCGGTACAGGCCGCTCTGCGGGAAGTCGAAAACCGGTTGGCTTACCGAAAGAGCAAGCTCGCTACCGTGGTGAACTGGGCGAATACCACCCTATGCCGAAGAGCAATGCTGCTGGAGTATTTCGGAGAAAAGCCACAAGGGAGCGCGAAGCGTTGCTGTGACAACTGCCTGACCACTGCGGCAGGGGATCTGGAGTTCTCAAAGGACCCGCTGGTCGTGCTGGCCTGTGTGGTGGAACTGTCACGAGGGGTCGGGCGCAAGAAACTGGCGGATATTCTCCGAGGGGCCACATCCGCCAACATGTCTGCCTTTGGATATGACACCCTGATCAACTACCGGGCCCTTCCGGGCCGAAGCGGCAAAGAAATCCTGGAGATGATTGACCGTCTTCTGGCGGATGGCTACCTCGCCACAGAGGGTAGCGACTACCCGGTGGTGGCTTTGACCCCGCAGGGCAAGGAAGCCCTGAAGAAGGGCGATCCCGTGCCTGTACTCTTGAAAAGGAATAAGGGGATTAATAGCTCAGCCGACCATCCTGGAAAAGCCGATGCCAAACAGACTGAAACCGCACCGGATGAGCATCTGTTGTTGGCCCTGAAAGAATACCGCATCAATCTGGCCAGGCAGGAGCAAAAACCGGCTTATGTTTTCTTCCACGACAGTGTGCTGAAGGAAATAGCCAAGATCCGCCCCCGCACCCTGGCCGAGCTACGTGCCATAAAAGGGTTGGGAGAAAGTAAGGTTTCTACCCACGGAAAACAAATCTTGTCCATTATTGAGCGTTGTTAAGTTAAGGGTTAGGGCTGGTTAGGACACTAACTTAAACTCAACAGCGGACAAACATGCGGTGCACGGCACGTCTTCGTTCTGAATACGGCAGGGTATCGGTGGTGTCCAACGAAGTAGGTATGTGCACCAAGGGCTGGTGCTCCCGGTATGGTGCTGCTGAGGATGTGATGATCGATGGCCTGGACTCCGGTAATTGTCGGTATTGACGGGGGATTGATCCACAAGGGGTACCACGCGTATTCCGGACCCAACAACGCGGTCACCGGACTGGTTAGGGTACTGGTCAACGCGCTGAC
>JAHRFU010000069.1 GCA_019084485.1 Desulforudis sp.
AACAAGGATCGGGTCATGACCAGCCCGCTCCTGGACAGTGCCATATCCGCCCAGCAGTACAGCCTGAACGGTCAGGGACGCATCCTGGTGCGCCCGTCCGGCACCGAACCGCTCGTCCGGGTGATGGTCGAGGGCAGGGACGAAACCCTGATGATGCGCATTGTCGAGGATCTGGTGAACCTGGTCGGTCGGTTGGATAGATAGTGAAGAAGGGGGTGGGACTTAAGACCGCAGCGGAAAACCAAAACGCCTCCGCGAGCGTCTATGAGGTGTAGAGGGTAACCGTGAGCCACCTAATTGAATACGAAGCGCCAGAACCGGGGAACGCCCCGGTTGACGAGGGGGAGGTTCATCGAAGTCTTCGGCGGATGCCTCCCGGTCGGGTCACGGCCGTAAACGGTACTACAAATCCGGTGGGTAACTGCCGGCACAAAAGTGCCAGGTGACTGAAAGGCAAAGCCATAACGCCAGGTCTTGCCTGTCCCAGGGGGGTCAGTCTGTACTGCCCGGACAGGTCTGGAGACTGTTGACAAGCTGCCGTGCTTCCTGCCCGGCATTTTTTTGTTTATGAGCACTTGATCCGCGGGTGAGCGAACACCTGCTTACCGATAGAGAGGGAGAGGATCCGAATATGTGTGGAATCGTAGGTTATACAGGTAGACGGGCGGCCGTGCCCATCCTGCTCGAGGGAATGAGACGCCTGGAATACAGGGGTTACGACTCGGCCGGCATCGTCATCTACGAGAACGGCGGGTTGACCCTGAAGAAAAAGGCCGGCATGCTCAGCGTGCTGGAGGAGACCATCAACGGATCAAACTTTACGGCCAACGCCGGTATCGGGCACACCCGGTGGGCCACCCACGGTGCACCTACCGACGGCAACGCTCACCCCCACACCGATTGCAGCGGCCGGATCGCCGTGGTGCATAACGGCATTATCGAAAACTACATTAAGCTGCGCCAATGGCTTAAGGCCGAGGGGCACATCTTTCAGTCGGACACCGACACCGAGGTGCTTCCGCACCTGATCGAGCAGTTTTACCGGGGCGACCTGCAGGCCGCTCTCCTCAAGACCGTGGAGATGATCAGCGGTAGCTACGCCATCCTGGCCGTCTGCCACGACGAGCCCGGCCGGATCGTGGTCGCCCGCCAGGACAGCCCCATGGTACTCGGCCTCGGCGAGGGCGAGAACTTCATCGCCTCGGACATCCCGGCGCTCCTGCCGCACACCCGCAACACCTACCTGCTGGACGACGGGGAACTGGCCGACGTCACCCCCGGCGGCATCACGGTCTGCGATAAGAAGGGCGTCTGTGTAAACAAGGAAGTCTTCTACGTCAACTGGGAGGCCGAACAGGCCGAGAAGAGCGGCTACGAACACTTCATGCTCAAGGAGATCCACGAGCAGCCCACCGCCCTGCGCGAAACCCTGCGCGGCCGCATCTCCGAGGACGGGCAGACCGTGGTGCTGAACGAACTGGACATCGACCCCGCCTACATCAAGGACCTGCGCAAGGTCTTCATCACCGCCTGCGGCACGGCCTACCACGCCGGTGTCGTCGGGAAATACGTGATCGAGAAACTGGCCCGCATCCCGGTCGAGGTCGACATCGCGTCCGAGTTCCGCTACCGTGACCCGATCATCGGCCCCGGCGACCTGGTCATCGTGGTCAGCCAGTCCGGCGAGACCGCCGACACCCGGGCCGCCCTGCGCGAAGCCAGACAGCGCGGCGCCCGCGCAGTTGCTATCACCAACGTGGTTGGCAGCTCCGTCGCCCGCGAGGCCGACGATGTCATCTATACCTGGGCCGGACCCGAGATCGCCGTGGCCTCCACCAAGGCCTACGTCACCCAGCTCACCGTCTTCTACCTGCTGGCCGTTTGGCTGGCCGAGCAGCGCGGTACCCTGCTCGCCGGGGAACAGGAAGCCATCCTGAGCTCCCTGAAGAAGCTGCCCCGGCACATCGAAACCCTGCTCAAACAATCCGACCGGATCGCCGAACTCGCCGACCGTTACAAAGAAAGCCACTGCCTGTTCTTCCTCGGCCGCGGCCTAGACTACGCCGTGGCCATGGAAGGCAGCCTGAAGCTGAAGGAGATCTCCTACATCCACGCCGAAGCCTACGCCGCCGGCGAACTGAAACACGGCACCCTGGCCCTGGTCGTCGAAGGCGTGCCCGTCATCGCCCTGGCCACCCAGCCCGACCTGTTCGAGAAAACGCTAAGCAACATCAAGGAAGTCAAGGCCCGCGGCGCCGAAGTCACCGGCATAGCCATCGAAGGCTTCGAGGAAATAGAAGAGGTTGCCGACCAGGTCTTCTACCTGCCGGCCACCCACCCGGCCCTGGCCCCGATCCTGTCCGTAGTCCCGCTCCAGCTATTCGCCTACTTCGCCGCCGTGGCTCGGGAGTGTTCAGTTGATAAGCCGAGGAATTTGGCTAAGAGTGTTACGGTGGAGTAGGATAGCGTTGCTGCTGCTGATTGTTGTTGTTGTCCGGAATGAACAAAAAGTCCAGGACTAAATAATTAAGTCCTGGACTTTTGTGTCTGGCCTATAAAACAGCCATTTTGCTAGTGTTCTTCTATTTTAAACCACTAACGCAGCCACAGAAAATTAACGATAGTCCCAGAGGTTTATTATGAGGAGGCAACCTTAAGGCGGCTGCCCCACTATGCCCCGCGCCAGTTCGGAGGATCTCTTCTAGGCGAACGCCGGAGACAACTCCCCGCCCTTCCGAATATAGCGCCAAACGTCTGCGCGTTCCCGCCGAGCGTTGATGAGCCAGTCAGGCTCCCGTCGGTGCAGATCAAGCTGCCGTTCACCCCAGACGAACCAAACCAGACGCCGTCCAGCCGCGTACTGGCACACTAAATCTTCCCGTAGATACAAAAGATCACCGTTGAATCCCGCCGGGGCAGTGAAAGACAAGGCGCAGGTGGTTCCGTCCGGCATTGTCTGGCCAAATGTTTGTGGCACTCCTCGAAGGTCAAATGCGGACGAGAAGGGCCGCGACGGCACTAGTGAACCGCCCGCTCGGTTTAGCGTACTATGGTAGGTCTCCCAGGAATAACGATGTGCTAGAATCTCAACTTCGATTGCTACTGCGTCTTCTACCCGTACAGCCTCGCGGTACAAATATCGAGTGTCCCCGTCTGCGCCCTCTTGGGCGAACTCGGGGCTCCACGGAACCTCGCCTGCAAACGTGTAGTGGTCGTCCGGCACCTCGGGAAGCCACCACCTGCCGGGGTATTCTCGTGTGCTGAGTACGTCCACGAGGTAATCGGCATCTGATTCAGCGACGAGTAGTGCAGTGAGTATTCCGAACACTTGCCGCCCCGGAGTCTGGTTATCCGTTTTCAAGTGGCCGTGGACGGCGACCCAAGGCCCTGGGTGGGGGCCGATGTCCTTGCGGTACAGCAGTTCATTAGGGACGGTAATAATGCCCCGCCGTATCCAGTGCCTATCGTCCGCCGGGGTGCGAAGGGCCCAGATCGGAAGGTGAAACGGGGCAGGCGATGGTGGCTCCGGAAACGAGGGGTCGATTTGCATGTCTGAGAGCCGCCCGTGGTGAGTAGGTAGCCGTCCCTTGTCGGCGAGCATTCCCGCGTACGTATAGAAACCAATCCACCCGTACTTTTTCCCATAGCGTTCAATCAGTGTCTGGTGACCGCGATAACTAAACGAAGAGAGACCTTTGTCGATAGTGCCAAGCCCAGTTTCACGCCAGCCCAAAGCCCAGACCATGCCGCGGACGTGAGCGCAGGCACCCTGGTGACCGGAGTGGCTCATGTCGTAGTTGCGACGGTCATCGAATAACCGCCCGAGGGTGTAATTCTCGAAGTCCATATGTAGCGTTTTCTTGACTTCCGGAGCGCGTTGATCCTCACTTCTGATCGGATCAACCATCGCACCAGGAGCGAATGAGACCTGACCATTAACCTCTAGCCCCTGGGGAACGGTATCGCCGTAATAGGTAAGGGCTAAGGTGACCGTACCCTGTACGTACAACCGGGCCAGCCAGTGGTTCGTGGGATTGGTGGCGGTAGCTCCAGTGAGAGCGTCGCGCAGCCCCTCGAGGTAAGGGGCGAGGCTACCCGCGAATGCCGGTTCCGGAAGCTGATGGGCCATAACGACACCGTAGCTGGCAGCAAGTAAGCGCTCCGCAACGTACGGGTCGTTGACAGCCAGCGCATCGAGGGTAAGGCTAAACAAAGCAGCGGGGTCTCCGCGACCGTACCAGTACAGGGTGCGAGTTGTCTGGTCACGAAGATCCTTTACTGTGCTGGTGAGGGTCCACATAACCCACCGGGCACAGAGCCTGTCGGCGGGATGGCGGTCCATCCGGGCGCGCCAAACTTCCTCCAGCCGAATGAGATCGGTAAGTAGTTCCTTGTGGTGGTGCCGAACCCACTCGGTCCACCGGATGTCACGGTCCGCGACAGTCATTGACCGCAGGACGCCATCGAGAAACTCAGCGTTGAGCGGGTGAACTGGTGCACCCCGCGTATGCCACAGCCGGTCAAGTAGGTCGTGCGGGCCAGGGGACGGTGTGGCTACCAGCGAACCCAACTCGGCGACCGTTTGTGCGTCGAGGTAGGTTCCTTCCAAGTCGGCTGAACCGCGCAAGGCTTCGGTTCGTAGTGGCTCTTCAAGTAGGGGCCACAGTTGTTGGTTGAGTCGGCGGGGGGTGAGCCCAACGAGCGCCCGGAACACGTCGGTCGCGAGAGGATGCCGGTCGGAAGGTGATCCAGTCATTGCAGAAACCGTGGCCGGATCCCTCAGCCATTCCTGAAGTCTGACACGCCCTTGTCTGGCGAGAACCGCTTCCGCTACAAGGTGCCCAGCGAGCGCGTCATACACGACCGCAGTGCTTGTGTCGGCAGGTGTCTTTCCTGGGACTCGCAGCAAGACCCCGTCCAGCTCAAGGGCACGGACGATGCTCTCGTTCCACGAACGAACGTCGTCGCCGAGGCGCCGGCGAAGTGATGCCAGATCGAGGCTGCGGGCTTTCTCTTCCCAAAGGGCTGCTCCGATCTCTTCGAGCGCTGTGCGGACATCCTGTTCGTAGTAGCGCCTTGTGCGGGGAGCAAGTTCCACAATGCGCTCCGTAGCCTGCTTCAAGTAACGGTCGAAGAGGGCGGTTAACGATCCTGGCATTGCCTCGATACCCACGACCTGTTCCCGCCTCGGGTTGGTCACCTCGCAGAACAGGCGAAGGGTCAGCGGGTGTCTAAGCAGCCCATATGGCAATTCCGCATCTGCGGGGTTAATTTGGTAGTGTTTGAAGTATCGATCGATAGCTTCTTCGGTGTCGTGTTCGAAGTCCGGAATCCCGAGTCGTGTGACATCCGGGAGCAGCGCATCGTCCGCGAATGCTGTGCGGAGAGTACAGATTACGAGGACGTATGGGTACCTGCGCAGTATCTCGTCAAGGGACGCGAGCGGTCCCTTCCAATTCCGTGGGTCTTCAGCCTCGTTTAGGCCGTCGATGACAATTGGCAACCGCCGGTGAGCGCGTTGCCCGGCCGCGTCGACGGCGGCGATTAGTGCCTCCATACTGGGGGCCGGACTGCCGTGAATGGTTACGCGGTGGGCGAGGTCATCGAGGCTGTCACCCGCCTGCAGATCTCTGCCGTGAAGCAGGATTCCAGCCGGACGGTCTCCATTTCGCATGGTGAGTTGAGCGGCCAGCTGGGTCTTGCCACATCCAGCGTCGGCGAGAACGGCGATGAGCCTAGTCTCCAGGTATACATTCAGCTCGGCGAGAAGGTCGCACGCGAGGCGGACGTAGGCCAGCGTATTAGTCACTATAAGCGATGCACGGTGGCGCCGAGCCCGCAGTTGACGCGGAAGCGTTGCCAGCGCTGGTCCAGGCTGATCCGGTAGGTTACCTAATTCCTGACGAAGGAAATCGAGGTCACCTCGGTCTAGGGATGTGTGCGTGTCGGCGAGGGTAGCAGCGACAATCTGGGCTTTCTCGGCGAGTTCGGCCGTGATGTCGGCGAGCGGGCCATTAAGGAGCCTTGTTTCGTTGTAGACCTCTGCGGCATTGGTTCCCAGTAAATCGGCGAGGTCGAGCAGGCTCATCCAGGTGACGGTTTCGCCAAGCGTTTGCCGTAGTTCCCGCTCCGCGTCGACAGTTTGGTGTACTTCGGGTTGCCATCGGGCTCGGATGGGTGCGATGGACTGATCGTGCAAGTCACTGAGGGTGTTGGGGGTCAAGACAAGCTCGCCGAAATAGGTGCCCCGCAGAATCGCCGCTTCGCCGGTGAGGTGCTCCTCAACCTCGTCAGCGCTCCACAGGTGCAGTTTCATGTCAGTTTGAAGCCCGCGGTACCATCTTTGGTCACCCTCGGTAAGTGGGTGCCTGGTCCAGAGAACCCAGTCGGTGAGGGAGGGCAATCTCTTCTCGGTGGTAGCGATAGTCTCTGCAATCTTCCTCCGACGAGTTGTGCCAAGGGCCCGCCTGCTGGGCAGGTCATACCATCGGCACTGCCAGCCGTACCATCTCCCCGGTTCGTCGAGGGAGCAGGGCATCTGCAGCTTCAGGTGGAACTCAACGCCTGGCTGGTTGGCAAGGGCGGCGAATTCACCGTATCGGGCGTAGTGGCGTCGGATGAGAGCCCGGCAAAGCATCTCGAAGTTGGATTCCGAACCGCCAGGTAGATTTCTAAACACATCCCAGTTCAAAGGGGGCATCAATCAATCATCCTCCGGTCTTACTTGCCGCGCCCGTAATCCGTGTCCGGATAATCGTGGGCAGAGTACACTTCGACCCGGGCTCCCTTGTCCACCAAAACCTTGAGGAACGCCGAGACGTCGATCTCGTCAGTCGTAATGACTAGCTGGTTATTCTCGCGTTTGACGTTGACATCATAGGCGAACTGCTCCAGCTCTGCGGGGCCGAGGCTGTGAACACGTACCTCGCCCAACAGTTTCAGCAGGTTATCGGTAAAACGATCTGCCAAAAAGCCGATTTCCATCAGCTTTGCCTTAACGTCATCGCTAACCTGCTCAGTAAGCTGTTCGATCACCTGCTCAGTCTTAGCTGCATCGGCCGCATCAATGAATCGACCGATCATCACGAGATTCGCGGAATGCTCAGATCCGTAGCCATACCATACTTTCATTCTAATCCCTCCTTCTGAGTCGTTCTCAAAACGTTCAACGCTCGCATTACTCCAGCATCGCCAATCACCACGCCGTTGCCGGCATATGAGGATGTTTTTAGGCGGCCCGACGCGTCAATGTGTGCGTACGCGCAAAGCCCGGTTTCCCCTGGCAGCGGGTCGCAAGTAGGCAGGCCATCAGCACCGGTCTCACTTACCGTGAGCGGAACCGTGCCGTTGTGGAGGTTGACCCAGCGACACAAGAAATCGAACGTGCCAGCGTCAATGCCGCCCTTACCCTGGTGGGGTTGTTCAGGCAGTAACAGTATTTCAGACGCACCCACCTCGGCGGCCAGTGTTGCCGCTGCGTCCAAATCGGGCAGGGTCTGCGCGTTTACCACGAAGTTGATCCCCAAGGGGGACAAGCGCCGTGCGGTTTCAAAACGCCGGCGCAGTGCTGAGAACGACCGGCCACGGATTGCCTCGTACGTAGCACCGACACCGTCCATGCTGATTCTTACGAAGTGTACAGCTCCAGCTAGGGCTTCAGCAAGCGAATCATCCAAGTGGTGCGCGTGGGTGGTGAAGGTTACAGCCAGTCCTGTCTGCGTGGCGGCGTAGTGGCACAGCTTCACGAGATGCCGGTAGAGTGTCGGTTCCCCACCACCGAAACCGACGCCGAGACAGCCATTCGCGTCTAATTCATCCAGCCATGTGGCTACCCGTTCAAAACTCAACTCGGCAGGGTTCTTGGGTGCGAAGCAGTGGGTGCAAGCTAAATCACAGGTGTTTGTTAACGCCACTGAAACCTGTCGAGGAGCGGTCGCCCATAAGGCCGGAGGCACACATGCCTCTTCTAGAAGTACGTTCAGCCCCGTTGCTCTATCGAATATGTGAACGCCTGAAGGGCCGGTTCGGATTTTCAACTGGGGTCGAACTCGACTCAGTAAGAGGTTCGGCTCAGCCGACGTAGTTCCGTCCCCGCTGGGTTTTCCCAAAGGGTCCCTGAGTCCAAGCGGGGCGATGACCGATGTACCCTCAGGTTTCGCCAACATAACAAACCTCCGTATGAGTAACAATCATCTTCTTGGGCAGCAGCGAGTTGATCCCTATTGTACCAAATTTTGTACATGCTGTCGAAGTCGTCCCGCATTTCGGATCAAAACGGACACCCATTTCGGCTCAATCCGGACACCTGTTTTGGTTAAGTCCGGACACTTTTTGTGCGTGCTCGAAATAGGTGCCCGGAAGCTTTCAGGCCTGCTATCCCGAAGAGACTTTGACACTGAAGTCTTACACCCTGATTATCTCATCTGTCTTGCAGGAAAAATTATACAATATGTCGAACGTAGTGGACTATATGATCTGAAAGGTCGGTATGAACACATGCCTCCACTTGAAGACCTGGCCAGGGTAATCGCCAACGGCTGGCCTCCGGATTTTTCAGAAGAGAAGGAAATACGGGTTCAAACGGACGAAGCGATTAAGACCTTGTTCGGTGAACGTTATCACTCTCGTTCCATGTATAGACACCGAACGGTTTTCCAGTCCGGTAAAGACAAAGTCTCGTTCGCTGGCTTAGTGCACGAGGACACGCTGGAAAGCGGGGCGTACGGGGGGATGTCCCTAATC
>JAHRFU010000042.1 GCA_019084485.1 Desulforudis sp.
CCCGCGCCCAGGGTGGTCAGGAAAGCGGCCTCGTCTTCGCTAAAGGACGCGCCTTCAGGCAGGCCCGCTACGGTCAGCACACCCGTCACCTTGCCCCCTACCGTGAGGGGCACGGCTATCGCCGGCCTCCTTTCTGCGGCCATACCGGCCCCGGGGCGGCTGTCGAAGTGTACGGCGCGCCCTTCCCGCTCAACGGCGGCAACAACTTCACCAGCCGGCACGATCCGCAACTCGTCGCCGCGCCCCAGGGTCGCCGCCGTCTCGGCAGCCACGGCCGCGGGCGTCTCCTCGCTCAGCATCACCACGGACCCGCTGGTGGCGCCGGTCACCTTCAGCACCGCCTCCAGGGCCTGCTGCGCCACCTCGCTTACTTCGAGGCTGCCGGACACCGTCCGGAAAAAGTCGTAGAGAAAGGCGAACTGGTCCGCTTTTTTCCGGGCGCCCCGCGGCTCCGCCTCCCTGGCAAGCTTGTCCCTGTACATGGCGTCGTCGGCATCCTTGTATGCCTCGACCAGCGAACGCCCCGGGTCTTCGGCCGTGGCCGTGCCCACCGAAATGCTCAAGGGGAACTCGGGGCGCCCCGCATTATTCTCCTCCACTGCCTGGGTGATGCGCCGCGCCACTTCCTCCGCTGCCACCCGGTCCGTTTGCGGCAGCACCACGGCAAATTCATCTCCGCCGACCCGGGCCACCAGTTCGGACCCCCTGACGCAGCTGGCGATCACCCGGGCGGCGCGGCGCAAAAGCTCGTCACCCCGCGTGTGGCCCAGGGTGTCGTTAACCATCTTCAGGTCGTCGAGGTCGCAGAGGATGAGACTTACAGGAAAGGAGCGACCTTTCTCCAGCCGCCGCAGTTCCTCCTCGAAGAAGGCACGGTTGTAAAGCCCGGTGAGAGCGTCATGGGTGCTCAAGTGCCTCAGTTCATCCTCCATCTGCTTGCGCTCGCCGATGTCGCGGATGCACTGGACCGCCCCGAGCAGGTTCCCCGCCTCATCATAGATTGGCGCCGCAATGGTCCAGAAATAAAGGCCTCTGCCGCCGTAAGCGTAAGGGGCAAAACCTTCGCCGGCAAGAACATGGTCCTTCCTCTCGATCTTCTCGTATCCAATCTCCCACTCTTTGCCGTTGCCGAGCAGAATGTTCACGAGGATGGGCCTGCGTTCCCCATAAAACGGGACGGCGTAGGCGTATTCACCCTTGTCCAGCACTTCTTCCTTCCTGACTCCCGTCATTTCTTCTATGGCCCGGTTCCACACGACCACCTTGCCTGCACGGTCGACGGCCAGGACGCCATCCGGGAAGGAGTCGACAATCCTCTCGAGAAGACCCAGTTCCCACTCTGTTTTTTCCGTTCGCTGTCCTGATTTCACGCTATCCACCATCCCTTAAAACGTTTTTCTTTTAATCTCAGTATGAATTAGGCTTGGTTGCCGTACCACCAAAAGGCCTCAAAAGCCTCCGTTTGTAGGCAACATCGGGTCTTAACAGAACCAAGCACTTTTACAATACCTTGCTCAGCATTTTTTCTATGCACTCCTCATCCTCTAAAAACAAAACATTTCTGCTTTCAAATTCAGGTCTTTTAACTCCATAAAAGGCACTGACGTCCGCCGCAGGTGTACCGGACATGATAAAGGAATTTAAAATAATCTGTTTTTCGGTACATAAAGGTTGTAACCGGTCTTCCAGTTCTTTTATGATCTTGTAAAATTGTATTTTGGGATTATTGATATTCCTTTCCAACATCATGATGCCCTTTGGGTCAATAAATGTTATATACTGCTTGTTAGTTTCACTTCAACTTTGACACCCTGCCCCATGGAAATCCAGTGAACTCAAGGCTTTCAGGGCATGTAAAAGAGACGTACCACTACATTCCCCCAATATATGCCAGTGCTTAGCGGTTAGTCGGTGTCACTTGCTGCGGGGGGCGAATGCCTTGTAGGCGAAACGCTTCGTAAGCTTTGCACGGCAACTCAGTACGGCTGAGATAGGTCTGGTCGTCTAAGGTAA
>JAHRFU010000065.1 GCA_019084485.1 Desulforudis sp.
GATTAGGGACATCCCCCCGTACGCCCCGCTTTCCAGCGTGTCCTCGTGCACTAAGCCAGCGAACGAGACTTTGTCTTTACCGGACTGGAAAACCGTTCGGTGTCTATACATGGAACGAGAGTGATAACGTTCACCGAACAAAGTCTCGTTCGCTGGCTTAGTGCACGAGGACACGCTGGAAAGCGGGGCGTACGGGGGGATGTCCCTAATCTGGTTTCCGGTGGGGCATAATGATGGACAGCCTGCGTCCTCTCTACTTACGCTGGTCTGCGGTACCAAGGGCTTGTCACCCGATGAACACATCCTTGGCCGGCCTGGACACGTCCGGCATCTGCAGGGGCTTCGTCGCTATCTCGCTGCAACGGTTGGTGTCTCAGCGTG
The DNA here is from genome assembly GCA_019084485.1 of Desulforudis sp. Lineage (GTDB taxonomy): Bacteria > Bacillota > Desulfotomaculia > Desulfotomaculales > Desulforudaceae > SURF-60. The sequence continues at coordinate 382 of JAHRFU010000065.1, forward strand.
GGTAAAACATGACCCTACCAATCTCGGCCAATCGGTACCGAAGATCATTCAGGAACAACATCCTCAGTTCTCACGCGTCTACAGCCGATACGGCAACTACATCTATTGTGCGGTTGAAGTCCCAAAGGATCCGGAAAAGGCCGAGGTAGTGGTAGCGGCCTTACTGGATCTCTATGCTTGGGAAAGGAACTGGACGCCGCTTAAGGCTGCTTCCGGAGAGATCACGGCATTTAGAAACGCGCTACGAAAACATCTCTTTCCCCGGGTTGAAAAGGAACAATTGGTTGGGCTGCTGCGCGAGCGGCGCTTTGTGGTTCTGCAGGGCCCGCCTGGGACGGGGAAGACAAGGATGGCGAAGCAGGTCTTACGAGACAGTTTCCAAGAGAAGGGTCGGAGCGTACAGTTCCATCCGGCGGTGACTTATGAAACTTTCGTGTCCGGTATTATGCCGGCAGTCTCGGAAAAGAGCCTTGCTTTTACCGTTTCCCCGGGGTGGCTGGTTCAGGCGATTCGGGATGCCCAGGATGGGGAGTTTTTGTTGCACGTTGATGAAATTAACCGGGCGGACTTGAGCAGAGTCCTCGGTGAGGCGATTTATCTCTTTGAGCCTCGGGAGATTGCGTCCGGTGAATTGGGATCGGTGAGGTTGCCTCAAGAGCTAGATGACGGCACCAGGGATCTCACAATGCCTCAGGGGCTATATGTTTTGGGAACGATGAACACCGCAGACCGCTCCATTGCCATACTAGATATGGCGGTGCGTCGGCGGTTTGCTTTTGTGGATATCTGGCCGGATATCGAGGTGGTTGCGAATCAAGGGATTGAGTTAGCTACGGAAGCGTTCTCCCGGCTCCAGGACATTTTCGTCCAGTACAGCCCCGATGATGCCCTGGCGCTAGTACCTGGTCATTCCTATTTTCTTGCTGAATCAGAGCCAGAACTAAGAAACCGGTTGGTATTCGAATTGATTCCGCTGCTACGAGAGTATCTCCTGGACGGTCGGCTGGGTTCTTGCGATAGCGAGATAAGGGCCTACATAGACTGGCTGGAAGGCGAGATTGCCAATGGGGTCAAAGGGTAAAGCGAAAACGCCAATCTCGGCCTGGAAGCCCAAGAACCACCTATTGGTTGTTCTTTCAGATCAGGGTGCCCAGAAACGTTTTTCACCTGAAGGGCTAGGTCTGAGAAGTAGGGATCGTACTTGGAATCCGTGGGCGGCCAGTTTCCTGAGTGTCAATCGGCCCCAATTGGCGTCGCTGGGTGTGGAAGCATCACTTGATGCCGGGCGGGATGCTGTTGAGATGTTCTTGCGCCCGGGTGGTATTGTTGGGGCGGTTCCCCTTCGGTCACCGGACACGCACAAGGTATTAGGCGGCATTGTTGTGAAACCCCGCTTTGGTTGGAACGATATCGGTCCCCTGTTGTCAGCGACAGAATGGGCGGCTTCACCAGAGATTCTGAGTTTTCCACTGGTACCCGGCAGTTCCCGTGAAGTTCCCCCGTGGGTTCTGGCTGGTCCGATTGTCTACCGCCTGAAAGCCATCTTGCGAGAAATTACGCGAGGGTTTCGCCTCCACGAAGAAGTCCGACAGGTTCCCAGAGGTCAGATAATATGGTCTAAGTACTGTGCACACCACTTGCCTCGTGGTGCCTTCCATACACTGCCCTGCCGCTTCCCTGAGTTAGGTCCGGATCAAGTACTACTGTCTCACATTCGTTGGGGTTTGGGACGGGTCGGAGTCTCACTCGCCGCAAGGGCGCAGGTCGACGTTATCGCCCGGCGGCTGCTAGATGAAGTAACTCTAATGATTCGTGACTTAGCAGACATCCAACCGAAGGCGCCGACCCACCAGGTTCTAGACCGCATACTGATGGGGACTAGCCTTCCGGCGGCTGTTCTGCGGCGAGGTATCGAGGCGCTCTCATGGGTCGTTGACGAGCGCGGGTTAGCGGGTCAGTCGGAAAATGACGGGTTGTCCTGGCGTCTACCGATGCACGACCTCTTTGAACGCTGGGTAGAAAGCCTGGTTCGTACTTGGTCACGTGATTTTGGCGGGCAGGTCACCACTGCCCAGAAGGGGGATGCCCGTTTCCCTCTGCGTTGGGAGCGTACCGGATTGGGGAGCCTGACGGCACTGGCCCCCGATATCGTAGTCAAAACGGGGGATACGGTTTACATATTTGACGCCAAGTACAAGAGACACCTGCAGGAACTCGATGAGTGGCAGTGGCGTGAATTGGAGGATGAACTGCGGGCGGAGCACCGTCACGACGTGCATCAGGTACTGGCGTATGCAGCTCTTTTCGATGCTCCGAGAATCGTCAGCGTGCTGGTTTATCCGATGTATCTAGAAACCTGGTCCAAGCTCTCCGAGAGAGGGCGAACGGTAACCAGAGCGGTTCTCCCAGGAGTTGACCGGCAAGTGGAGATTGCACTGGTAGGGGTACCCCTTCACCTGCAGCCTGGAGCACACGTGCGTGATGTGGTGAGTATTTGGGACTCGCTACGTTTGGGGAATGACAATCCTGGTAGCGAAGGAGGATTCTGATTGGTTAGGTACATTGTGATCATAGGGTTTGCTATCATATTGGCCATAAGTAATCCAACCCAGGGCGATTTTCACCAGTGGTTCAAGTCCCAAGCAGTGCATGAGCTGAGGAATCAAGGTTACGGTGATGCAGTTCAGCTTGCACAATTATTCGGTATCGATGAGTGGCTTATGCGTCAGGTGATGTCGGACGTTCATCGCAAGGATTACGTAATTCTTAGCACTTACAAATTACAAGTCGATGGTCAGGAGTTGTTCGTCATTGGGATTGCAGGGCAGTTTATCCCCATAATCATTTGAGGGTGATAGCTCTTGGTGTTGTTAATCTCGCTCTTTGTCGGTAAAAAAGGAACCGAAAATGACGGTGATGTTTTGCTTTCGTCACCGTCATTGACGGCGGCAATTGGCTTTCGCCCGGGAGACAGGTACTGGTCTTTGCAGGGCCTGGGTATGGGCTAGAACAATAAAATAGTATCATACTTTTGTTTAGGGTGAAGCACAAATTTGTCATCGCCGATCAGTAGATACCAGCGCGTATCGCGTTCGACCCGCGCCGGGAAATAGCGGTCTTGAACCCGGATGCAGATAACATCCCCAGCGAGAATCGGACAGCAATAGTTCTCACCTTCGTAGGCGTGCCAGCGCTTTGAAGACGGGCAGTACACGAGTTGGTGAACATGGTGCACGGCCGGGCCCCCCTTCAATGCTCCTTGTACTCCGTTAGAATCCGGGCGACGTGAATAGCATCAATGAGCTTCTCCCTGCGCACGACCGCATCCAGCAAGCAGGCCGTGCACACATTGTTGACCTCGCGGGCGATGCCCCGGGTGTGCGCGTAAATCGCATCAAGCGCTTCCGCGGTGAAAACGGGATGCTGCGCGCCGGCCACCTGCAACTGGTGCTCCACGTATTTGTGCGTCTCTTCCAGTTCAAGACCGCCCAGGTGGTAACGGATGTTCATCCGCTGCGTTATCGGTTTAAACAGGCGCATTTGCAGAGTAGCCCGCAACTCCGGTTGGCCGACCATGATCAAAGCCAGTGGCGACACGGAATCGATTTGGAAGTTGGTCAAGAACCGGATTTCTTGCAGCATATCGCCCTGCAGCAGATGGGCCTCATCGATGACAATTACGGCCACCTTGTCCTGACTTTCGTAGAAATCCCAGACGGCGTGCCCGAATTGCCTTTTGACTTCACTGCGCAAATACTGCGGCCGGATACCGAACTGGTACAACAGCTCGCGGTAAAAATCCCGCGGCTTTAGCGCGGAGTCACACAGGTAGATGAACCGGTATTTGGTCGGGTCCAGCCCGTCTCGTAGCGTGCGAATAGCGGCGGATTTACCGGCACCGATCTCACCGGTCAAAAGACCGAAGGAGCGGGTTTTAGCCATGTAGTTCAGCCGGGCCACGCATTCCCGGAACGAAGCGGACGGGTACAACTGGGCGGTCGGGATTTCGCGCGTAAACGGGGTGTTCTGCCACCCGAAGAATTGACGGATCATTGCGATTCATCCTTCAACAGGTCACAAAACCCCTGCCGGGCCTTTTCTTTCTGCCCGGCCAGATACTTCTCGTAAGCGAGTTCCACGTAATTGAGGCCGGTTTTCGGCTTGGATTGTACCGACGCGGTGGGTTGGTCCGCTTTCGTGCGCCGCATGGAGCGCTTCTGCAGCATACGGGCATCCTGGTGCCGCCGGCCGTCTTTCCAGACCTGGATGACGGACATGTCGTAAGGGTCAAAGCGAAGCTGAACCTTTTCCCCCGCCAGCCCCGGTTCGACCTCGTACGTCATGCCCATGAGGGCGATGCAGTTGGTTTTGTCTACCTTGCGCGTTTCCTCCAGCAGAAAGACATCCACCAGTTCGTGGGGAGGAATGCGCCGGAGGGGATGCGCGTACTTGTGGTAGCGATCGGCCGGCCGTTGCTTAAAGGTGTTATGCACTTTCTGGTGGTAGGCCACCTCCAGCCAGGCGGTGAAAAACCGGTTCAGATCAGCCAGGTCTTGGATTTTCCCTTGCTCAATGAGGTCATATGCTTCCGGCACAAAACTTTGATCGACGAATCTGAAGAACTTTTCTAATTTCCCGCGCCCCTGGGGACGTCCCGGCTTCGTATGCTTGAGTTCGATGCCCAGCCGGCCGCAAATCCGGGCGAAATGGTGGGAGGAATAGACTGAACCGTTGTCAACATACACCATCCTAGTGAGGCCGCTTTTGAGAAGCGCTTTTTTGAAGCAATCCTCCAGCCGCGGTACACGCTCCTCGAAATAGAATTGGCCGTGCACCACGTAGCGCGAATAATCGTCCAGAAAAGCGACCAGGTAGGCCATCTTTTTCTTGCCCTTCTGCTCCGGATGGGGCAGATACAGGGTGTGCTGGACATCGCCCTGCCAGCAGGCATTGCGGTGATCCGCTTCAAAGCGGTGGAAGGTGCCGTCCGGGCTTTTAACCAACGCTTTACGCGTCACCCCCCGGCGGCGCAACTGTTTGGAAAGCGTGCTCTCCTTAAGTGTTCCGGGCTCAACTAGCCTGGCGAGTTCCAGAATGGCCATGATCTGCCGCACGCTACGCGTCGGGCACTCCTGCTTCAGGGCGATCGCTTTCTCCAGCACTTCCGGTGGAACTTGCTTGCTGGCCAGCTTGTCCGCCCGGACGGAAGGGAGCAGTGCCTCCCACCCGCCTTCCCGATAGGCTTTCAGATACCGTTCCAGGGTACGCAGACTCACTTTCTGCTCCTGGCTGTAGGGAATGTCGTAGGTATGGCCGGCGATCTCCCGGAGAAGCGCCGCCTGTTCCCCCGCCTTCAGTTCCCGCGTGACGACGGGGGCGATGAGGCCGTACCGGAAATTGGCGACCTCCTGCCGCTGCTTTTCGTCCATGCGCATCATCCTTTCGCTATGAAATGGTTAACGTAACCAGTATCCCATAGCGGGGAGAAAATCGGCAGGGGCCGCATTTTGTTGGAAGGTACCCTCGGGTTGGAAGTAGGTGGTGGGCTTGGGAGTTAATTGGGTTTTCACGGATGGGTGACGGGAGTTGAAGCTGCTCCCGGCTCCGGCCGTTCCCGCCGGAGAAACGATGTTCTTCGTTTTGAGGCAGGTCAAAATACACCTCCGGGTGGAGGGGGGCAACCTGTCTGCGTGCGACGCACAGGCAGGTCCGGCGGTATCTGGCCGTGGTCAAATCCGCATGCGGGCCGGGGCCCGGGTGTTGAAAAAACCGAAATAGCCCACCAGGGAAGTTGAGCCCCGGCCAAGCGCCTGAAAATACTTTTGAATCAGGGTGGCGAACCAGCGCACGGTATCCACCAGGGTTGGTTTCACGCCTTGAGAATGCAGCCGCAGCAGGTCTGTATCAATGCCAGCTTGAATCAATTCCCCGGATACCCATTGGGAAGCGTCATTAACCTGGTCCAAATGGCGCCTCCACCACCGCTTAATGGTTTTGCGGGAGATGCCACTCACTGCGGGGGACACCACACCTTGGGCAACGTGCGGAAAGCCTTGCCCGTGTGCCTTGCGCTTGATGGCGGCTTCCCGAACCGGGGTCACAAAACGTGCCCAGGGCACCAGGAAATCCGGCAGAACTCAAAGAGTCTGTCCGCATTCGGGACAGCGCCAGCGGTAGATGGGGATCTGGAACCGCCCGTGCTTGGTCCAAGCCGTGCGATAATAACAGCCGTGGTTATGAAGATCCCGCTGGTTGCACTGCTCTTTTTCGCAGGTGAACGTAAGCTCGGGGCGTTTTGTGGCATATTCTTTCGAATATATTTTCCAGTTCTTGCCCAGAGAGAATATCTTGGTCACGGAGTATTTCCAGCTTGTTGCTCTTTCAAAAAGGCGGCGGCAAAGCGCATGGCTTCCAGCACATTGCGCACAAACGGAAAATCCACCGGTTCCCAATCGTCCGGGTCTTCCATGCTGTGGATCGTCGGCCATTCTTCCAGTTGCGCAATCGCCTTTTGAATTCCCGTTTTCTCTTTCGATGTGTTGCCGCGGAGGACTTCGACCGCCAACTGCATCGCCTCGTAAGCGCGCTTGATCTGGGGGTAATCCTCCCGCGGCCAGGCCTCCCGGTCGTCCATGCCGTAAAAACTAAACCAGCGCTCCAAAAGACGCGCGGCTCTCGTGGGATCCATTTGCTCCGTCATCTGTTCTCCGTCCTTTACTATGGTTTTGTGGTCCGGCAAAGTTGCGCTTGTTTTACCTTTGCACCATAATAATAATAGCCTGATCCGCCGTCATTATAAAGACACGATTAGGCTATTGTCGGGAAGTATTTGAGATTGTTACCGCTACTTATTATGACGAAACTCGCTCGTTTTGGTGACAGACAAAGGGATTAAAAACACCCTCTCGAAGATGCTATCAGTGGTAACTGCATCCAAGTATACTCTTGCTGTTTTTGGATGCCTTCCACGTAAGCCATTCCACCCTCCAAGGCAAGTTCGTATCCTTCCGGGTAATATTACGTCATTTTCTCCAGTTAGTATTTTGTCTAATTACCATAATAAACCTTCCAATCAGCGATTGGGGTACCTAGTAATCCTAGGAACCTAGAGCATCGTGTTAATTAAAATGCCTCTGTGATAACTCACTGACACATAGTATTAAGGCGTCATTTCAATCTAAATAGAAGGAAGATGAAGGATTTTGACGAAACGATAACTAGCTAGAATGACAAATTCAAGGAGTTTGTTGAATGACGAATCAAGAGTTTCTGAAAAGCCTCGAAAGTCCGAAAGCTCAATTCTATCTCTGTGATTTTCACGTACATAGCCCAGCATCTTATGATATCCGAACGGGAAAGCGGTTTGCAGCGCTATCTTCCTTGGAGAGGGAAAAGATCGAACAAATCCCTGAAGAAATGGCCGGGCAACTAGAAGACTATGAATACAAGGCGTTAGAACTATTCCCAGTACACCTTTACTATGACCTCTTGCTGAAAAGAAGAAACCAGCTAGCTGAGCAGTGGGGGCTTTCCCCTGGTGAAGATTGGGCTTTCATGGCTATCACTGATCACAATGTTTGTAGATATTCTCACCTTCTGGCGAAGCATGCATGGACTAAGCGTAACGAGAATAGGTTTATTGTGTTTCCAGGAATTGAACTTACTGTTAGATTCGACGTGAGTAAGGATTTACCGACAGTAGCCCATATACTATGCGTATTTGAACCTCTAACAGACCGTTCAAGCATTAGAATAGCTATATGTGATGCAAGCGGGACTCCTGAATGGTCTCCAGGTCTGCCGGAACTAAAAGTAGAATCCCTCCCCGACTTCGTAAACAAAATACGTTCACATGACTTGTATCCCGCAATTTGTATTTCAGCACATGTTGGATCTTCGAAAGGAGTGCAGTACGCGAGTACGCGGTGCATCCTGAACAACCTTGATGCGGAAATTATCCGGACACAGAGTTCACTCGATCTAAACCCAGACCAAGATGCTAGACAAGCAAGGGAACATATTGAGAGATTAAAAAGAAGACGGTCACCCGACGCCGTTTCTCTTGAGGTATTGGAGTTGATCGGTCAATGCGGTTTCGATGCGCTACAGATTGCAGAAGAGCAGGACAAAGTACACTATAATAGCCTGCATCGGTTTCGACCCGATTTTGGTCGTTCGGTTCCTATTCTATGTTCAGATGCTCATCGTGTTGAAGATGTCTTCAATTGTTCTGGTGCAGTTTCTTTTTTGAAACTGTCAAGAGTTTCCTCAACAATCGACCGAAGGGTATTATTCCATGATGTGCGTGATAAGGCATTGAAGTATGGAGAGACCCGCTACAGTTATACTTATCCAGGGAAAGTTTCAGAATGGATCGAGGGCATCCGGATCACACCTAACGCAACAACCCCTTCTCGCTTCTGGCCGTTCAGAAGCGACTCTCCCTTTGTTCTTTCTTTTTCTCGTAACCTAAACTGTTTAATAGGGGGGCGTGGTTCTGGAAAGAGTGCGCTTATTGAGGCTCTGGCCTACGGACTAAACACTGAAGAGCCGAATGAACTCGATCCAAAAAACATAGATGCTCAGGATTGGTATAAGCGGGCAAAGGCAACGCTAAATGGTTGTCAAGTTGATGTATGCTACAAATCGACATCTGGCGCTCTTGGGGATCTACCAAAGAAAGTCATATTCTCAGGTAGGTACTTCCGTGAACCAATAAGGGAGCGGGCAGTTCGATACAGTAATAAAGACGACACGGAGCTCTTCAGTCAGAACATAGAAGTTCCCCGTGTTCAAATACTTCGAATACACGAGATTGAGAAAGCGGCTGAGCCCGACAAATTGAGAGAACTCTTTGATAGTTTTTGTGGTAACCAGATCAAGGTTTTAGAAAAGCAGATCTCGGACACCAAACAACAACTTGTTGATCAACGAAGAAGGATCGTTCGGGTTGTTGAACAATTAGTTGAGCTCGTTGAGGATGGTTCTCCGCTTTCTGACTATGTTAACCGCTTTCGAAGGTACAACGAAGTTAACCATCCCGATATGCAAGTGAAATATCAGAACGTGGACAATGCCTATGAAGCAGAGAAGATTGCACGGGAAGCAATTCAAACCTGGAATGAGATAGACTACAACAGTCTCAAGATAGCTATTGAGTCTTTCTTCAAGATTTATAGCAATAAAATCTATGAAGAGGGCAGTGTAAAATCATTTTGTGACTCTCTTAAGCCTTTGTTTTCCCGTGACTGTGATGAGGCGCTAATTAGAGAGACAACAATGGATGCTCTGGATGGGTTGGATGAAGCAATGCAGAACGTCCTTGGACATCTAGAAAGCGCCTCAACTTCACTGTTAGAAGTTCATACCTTGACACGTGAAGAGCTTATCAAGAAGGGCCTCCCTGAAGGGGCCCAGGATCGTGACGCCAAGAAGAAGGATCTTGAAGCGGCCGATGAAGATCTACTGAAGTACCGACAATTGGTTTCAGAACTAATGGATAATCTCTTCTGTAGACACGATCTGTACTCTAAACTCCAAGGTTTAGCCAAGAACCGATCAAGACTACGTAGTGAGACTGGGAGCCTGATAACTAGCATCCTTTCAAGGAATCTTAACCCCGCAGCTCTGCAGATTGAGGTAGATGCTCAGGCAAGGAAGGACGATACGTCCGTCCTAGAATGGTTATTAGAGAATTTAGGCCCTAGCCTAACACAGCATCGCAAGAAGAGGTTAGTTTCACTCTTAGAAGAAAAAGGAGAGAGCCTGATCGAGGAACTGCGCTGGGTCTTATTCGATCACGTAGCAGTGGATGAAAGGGAATTTTTCACTGTCGCCACAGACAAGAAAGTATCTGAGGGCCGAATTGATCATAAAGATGCCGAGTCAATGCTTGGATCATGCATATGTATGTACAGGGTTTATCAGGACTTCTCACCGGATTTGCCACCACAGCTCCCAAAAGAGCTACTCGATGGTTTGTGGCATTTCCCAACGGATGGGAAAACTATTGACAGAGTTCTAAAGCTAGATGAGTTGATATTTGACGATTCCCCAGAGGTTCGTCTCAATGATCGACCTAATCAAAGCGGTAGTCAATTGCGCCCCCTGACAGAATTATCTGCGGGACAGAGATGTAGTGCGATCTTGCCAATACTACTGTTGACCGGGACTTCACCTATCATAATCGACCAACCCGAAGACAATTTAGATAACCGCTTGATTCGCCAAATCATAGTAGGTATCTTGTCTAATATTAAGCTAAGGAGACAGGTTATTCTCGCTACGCACAATCCCAACCTTCCCGTTTTGGGAGATGCCGAACAAGTTATCGTGCTTGAGGCAATAGAGGAAAAGAAGTGCAAGATTGAAGCATTAGGTGATCTAGATTTAAACACAATCGTTTCTGCTATAACCGATATTATGGAGGGCGGCCGAGATGCTTTTCAATATCGTCAGTCCATCTATCAGTCTCACTGGCACGGAGGAGTAGCTGCTGAGAAGGATGGTAGTCCGGAAGTTGAAGGCTGATTATGAACCCCTGGAAGGGCTCATGGGGTTTTACCGAGAACTCGGGTTTGGACATTAACGCAAGGATTAGATTATGCTGTTTTTATCCAGTTAGCAAAAAGGTAGTATGGTCTTAAACTATCAAGCGTTCAGAGCCTAACTTTCATAAAGGTTGGGTTCGTTATTCAATCGTTACTGGCATGCATTAACAAAAAACCGAACGACTGTTTTGTAAGCGAAGATAAGGACGCTGTCAGTAATTTACAAAACGGTGAGCGACTTTATTTCAGAGCATATAACGGCCGGACGCAGTGTCCCGGTTTGTAGCTCTTGTTAACGAACGACTTTATTTCCACTGAACAGTAGTAGTAGAGTTGTTGTTGTAGAAAAGGACAAAGAAGTACCTACTGAGCTACCTCGATTTGGTAATGGCACTATACTGGAGACGCCCTACTGGATATTCCGGTGTGCGAGTGCGTGTTGACCGTTTGGCGTTGTGTACGCCTTCCGCAGAAATTGGGCATGGAGTCCGTCACATTGAGCACAGCGGGGAAAAGGCTGTTTTAATTAGGGGCGGGCCTGGTGCCCAATTTCTGCGGAAGGCGTACACACCGCCAAACGGTCAACACGCACTCGCACACCGGAATATCCAGTAGGGC
>JAHRFU010000003.1 GCA_019084485.1 Desulforudis sp.
ACGGACGTGATGGTGGGCTTTCCCGGTGAGACCGCAGAGGAATTTGATCAAAGCCTGAGGTTTGTTGCGGAGATCGGATTTGCCGGTTTACACGTGTTCAAGTATTCCCCGCGTAAAGGAACTCCCGCAGCGGACTATCCCGATCAGATCTCGGGCGATGAAAAGGAAAACCGGAGCCGGAAGATGATCGCCCTGGGAAAGAAATTAAAGACCGAGTTTGCCGGCCGTTATGTTGAAAAAACCGTGGAGGTTCTAGCCGAAGAGACTGTCGGAGAAGGGCTTTGGACGGGTTATACGCCGAACTATATCAGGACCGTAGGCAGCGGTCAGGGTGAATATGAGGGCAAAATAATAAAAGTAGCCGTTAAACGTGTTGAACAGGGTAATTTGAAGGGAATAATTTATGATTAAGAAGGAATTATCCCTGTCTGTGTCAAATAGAATTGAGGCGGAATACCCAAGGGGGGGTGGTCGCGTTGCAAGACTGCATCTTTTGCAATATAGTTAACAAGGAAGTTCCGGCGGATGTGGTGTATGAGGACGGGGACGTCCTTGCCTTTAAGGACATCAATCCACAGGCGCCGTTTCATATTCTGCTGATTCCGAAGAAGCACATTCCGACGTTCTTTGATATGGAAGAGGGAGACGAACGGATTCTTGGGAGACTTCACGAGGCGGCAGTGCAGGTTGCACGCGACTTCGGTTTAACCGAGTCGGGTTTCCGTCTGGTTTCCAATTGTCGGGAAGGGGCGGGCCAAGTCGTGTTCCACATTCACTACCATCTGCTCGCCGGACGCGAGTTAAATTGGCCTCCCGGCTAATTGACATCTATTTTTAGGGGTGCTATACTATACAGCATGTTTTGCCTAAGACGTGGACTGGTGGAGGGAGGGATACAGGGTGGCCGAAGTCAAAGTTGGTAAGCACGAAACGCTTGACAGCGCCTTGCGTCGCTTTAAGCGCACCTGCCAGAAGGCAGGCGTTTTTGCCGAAGCCAGGAAGCACGAACACTTCGAAAAACCAAGCGTGAAGCGGAAGAAAAAGTCGGAAGCAGCGCGGAAGCGCAAGACCAAGAAATTCTAGGAACCAACCAAAACCCCCTCCCACAAAACAAAGACTGTCAAGCCCGGAGCAATCCGGGCTTCAGTTTTTTGGGTTATTAGAGCCTTGCCAAAGCAGGGTTTTTCTGCGTCTTTGTCGAAGTCTGGAAACTGAGGAAAGGCAAGGAAACAAGTTCTGTCTATACAAAAGAACTCCAATTCAAAAACATAATTTATTTAATGATGACAACTAGTGTCATTTAAAGGTTGTATGTTTAGGGTAGTAATCAGTCCTTCTACATCTTCTCACCATAATCCCAGCAATGATTTCAGCATTTAACAACTTGCACAGCCCTTTTGTAATCTTGGATCTTGTTGCCGTTTGTGTAACCAGTATCTTGGTTTCGTTTTGGGGGTGGTCTATATAAAGACAGAGTACTTTGCTCATACCGAGTCTAAAGGCGGAATTAAGGAACCTGTTTTTGACCATTTGCTGGCGGTGACGGATCTCAGTGAACGGTTTGCTGCTGTTTGGGGCTGCGGGTCGGAGGGGAGGTCGGCCGGTCTGTTCCATGACTTGGGGAAATACACGGATCTGTTTCAGAAAGTTCTCCGACGGGAGGCTTTCCATATTGACCACGCCTCGCCGGGGGCTTTTGCACTGTTGAAGATCCAGAAAAACAACGCTCTGGCCGCCGCGATAGCGATTCAAGGCCACCACGAGGGACTCATAACCGGTGCACCACTTAGTTTTGTGAGCCTGATTGACCTCCGCAAACAACAAGGGTACAACCAGAAACAGTACTCATCAACCGATGTACCCGAACTACTATCAATGTTTTCGAATGACGGAGGAGAACTCCCGGTTATCGCTGGAAGCAGATACCCAGAATGCTGCAAGAAACAACAACACATTTCCGCAATGATGTACGTCCGTATGTTGTACTCGGCTCTTGTGGATGCAGACTATCTTGCCACGGAGGCGCACTTTGCCCGGGAGGGCAAAGAATATCTTTATCGACCAGAGAGCGACGCATTGGATGCGGATGCAGCGATGCAGTGCTTAGCTCAATACCGGAATAATGTCAAAGCCCAATCAAATGCGGATCCGTTAGTGAACAAGATGCGCGACGACCTTTATAATTGTTGCCTCGGGGCTGGTTCTTTTCCACAGGGGAGCTTTACACTTACCGCACCGACTGGTTCGGGCAAGACTCTTGCCGCCCTGGCCTTTGCTTTGGAGCACGCCCGAACACACGACCTTCGCCGGGTTATTTTTGTTCTGCCGTACCTGAATATCATTGAACAAACAGCCGCCCATTACGAAGAAATTCTTCACCGCGTTTCTGATAAACCCCTTCTTCTGCAGGATCATAGTCTTTCCGAAACACCCGAAGAGGACCAGACCCGTCTGCTAGCGGAGAACTGGGATAGCCCCGTAATCATTACTACCACGGTAAAGTTCTTTGAGGGGCTATTTGGCAACCGCTCCACGGTGTGCCGGCGGTTACACAACATCTCCCGCTCTATCATCGTTTTTGATGAAGCTCAGTCTATGCCTTCCCGACTAGCCGTACCCACTTTGGCAGCCGTTGCCGATCTTACAGCTCATTATGGTTGCAGCGCAGTATTTTCCACCGCCACTCAGCCAGCCTTTGATGTACTGGCACCCGAGGTCGAAGAAATGTGCGGCGTGCCGTGGTCCCCACAAGAAATCGTTAACGATGGATTAATTGCACCAACAAAACGGGTTGATGTACACTGGCCGGAAATTAATGAGCGGGTCGACTGGGAGGTCATTGCGGCACAGGTCTTGGAACATCGCAAGGCCTTGGTTATCGTCAACCTCCGCCGCCACGCGGCCCAACTTTTCAAAATGGTTAAAGAGGGCGACAGAAACGGGATATATCACCTGTCAACGAATATGTGTCCTGAGCACCGCAAAAAGGTGCTGGCGAAGGTGAGGCGGAGGCTAGCGGATCCGGAGGCTAACTGCATACTTGTGTCAACACAGTGTATAGAAGCTGGTGTGGATGTGGACTTCCCGGTGGTGTTCCGCTCCTTAGCTCCCATGGATGCAATCATCCAGTCAGCCGGGAGGTGCAACCGAAACGGCAAATTGGAGAAAGGACAGTTATTTGTCTTTCAGCCGGTACTGGACGGAAAGCGGGAGTATCCAGATGAGACGTATGCCAAGGGGGCGTCCGAGGTAAAGTTAATGCTTCACCAAAGCCGGCACATCCCTGGATGGGTTGATATTGAAAGCCCGACTACGGCAAAGGAATACTATGCAAGAATTTTTGCCAGCAGTGCAATAAGGAATGAAGAGCTGAACGAGGCCATTAACGCCCTTGCTTTTGATGAGACGGCGCGCAGGTATAGGTGGATACAGCAACACGGCGTTAACATATTGGTTCCTTTCCTTCCCCATTTGAACACTTACAATTCATTGTGTAGTGAGGCGCGTGAGGGCAAGATCACTCGGAGCTGGATTACCAGAGCCCGAGTGTTAGCGGTTAATACCTCCCTAAGTAGGAACTCAAGGCTGTACGACTTGTTGGAGCCGGTGGTTAATAAGCGGGCTGGACAGAAGGAGCAGACAGGATGGTACATTCTCCTTCAGGAACAGGCGTACAGTGACGAAATCGGGTTAAGTATAGAGGGGGTGGAAGTGGATTACACTGCCTAATCGATGAACACGGAAGGATAGACAGTAGATGAATATCCGTGAAAAGGAGGTGAAACAACAATGAGCACCTTTGTAGTGGACGTCTGGGGTGACCTGGCCTGCTTTTCCCGGCCGGAGACCAAGGTAGAACGGTTCAGCTACCCCATAATAACCCCCTCTGCAGCTCGCGGCGTATTAGATGCAGTTTATGCAAAGCCTCAGGAGTTTGGCTGGCGCGTTGACAAAATAGAACTGCTGGCGCCTATCAGCTACATTGCACTTAAGCGTAACGAAGTTAAGGAGAGAATTAGTGAGACCAGGCTCATTAAGGCTATGAAGGGCGCCGAGGCTCCGCTCATAGTGTCCGATGCTACTGCCGACTATTCCGGAACGGATCAGGAAGGCAGAACGCAGCGGCAGACTATGGCCTTAAAAAACGTGGCCTATCGGATACACGCTCATATCCACCCCCGTCCCGGAATTGAAAACAGACTAAAGGCTCTGATTCAGCAGGCCCGGCGCAGGATCGAGGCTGGGAAATGTTTTTATCAGCCCTACTTGGGCTGCCGAGAGTTCGCAGCCTATTTCGAACCGGCATCGGACCGTCCGGTGTACGAATTTACCGGAGACGTCGGTTGGATGGTCTACGATGTGTTCAATCTGGATGAAGTAGTGATTGATTGCGGCAGCCCATATGTAAGCGTCTTTTATGCCCGTATCGAACGTGGGGTGATGGAAGTTCCTCCTTGGGAAAGTGACCTGGTAAAGAAGCCATAGAAAGGGGGTGATGCTGTGCTGCATGAACTAGCGTTGTATGCTGAAAAGAATCATCTAAGCCTTCCGCCTGGTTTCAAAGCTAAGACATCTAGGTGGACAGTATTGCTGGGGGATGACGGCAGGTTAATCAGTGTAGATAAGGATCAAATGGACTTTCCCATCTGTCCTGATCTTAGTCAACCTGAGCTTATCGCCGGCGGAAAGACTCGCAGCCAGTTTCTTGTAGAAACTATCAGCGTAGTATTGGGTACAGGGGCTAAACAGAAAGAAGCAGATAAACACCGTTTTTTCATTGACATGTTTCGGGATGCCACTAGCCACGAACTCCGTTTAGGCCTTTGTGCCGACCTTCTCGAGAATCCTCGTGATATTAGCCTAATCCAGGCAACACTTACCACCCAGAAAGCTAAGCCGATAGACAAAATCACTTTTAGGGTTGGAGAAACGTACTTGGTTAATACCGACACTTGGCATAGGTGGTGGCAGGAATTTAGAAGCTCTCTGGCAAGTGTCGGAAGTGATAATAGACCGGCGATGCGTTGTTTGATGAGTGGTAAAGCAGTAACTCCCGCTGAAAAGCACTTTAAGATAATGGGTTTATCGTCTGTAGGAGGGCAATCTGCTGGATCTGTATTGGTTGGGTTCGATAAGGATGCTTTTTCTTCCTATGGGCTTAAGCAGTCTCTAAATGCTGCCTGCTCCGAGGAAGCCGCCGCCGCCTATCGAAACGCACTTGAACACTTAATGAAAAAGGCACCTAAGCCGATCGCCGGGGCACTGTTCCTGCACTGGTATAAGGAGCCACTGCCTGCCGAGGACGACTTGCTGGATCTTGTTGAATTTGGTGCAAACAACGAAGGGGACGCTTTGCTGCAAGCCAGCCGTCTTCTTGCCGCTGTCCGCCGGGGCGACTATCCCCAGTACTTGAATAACAAGTACTACATTCTTCAGATAAGCGGTGCTGGCGGGCGCTTAATGGTACGAGACTGGTTGGAGGGTGACTACATAGAACTCGTGAAGAGCATAGGCGCCTGGTTCGATGATTTGGAGGTTATCCGGCCATTAGGAAACGGAGCCAGCAAGGCCTTCAAGATTACCGCTGCTCAACTTAGGATGATTTCCCATCGCAAGCACGAGAAGATCAGTGATTCCTTCAACCGCATCAACCAGGAGTTGGCTCCGGTTATGCCCAGAATCTGGCGTAGCATTCTTCAGGGACATCCACTTCCGGATGCGGTAGCCCAGAAATCCTTACTGTACATACGGTCACATCTACTGGCGGCAGAGGAAGACAGTAACTTGGACCAAATTGCCTGTTCGCTGCTAAAGGCTTGGTACAATCGAAAATTGACTGGAGGTGAACATAGGATGAACACCGCCGTAAACCCGAACCATCCTTCCCCTGCATATCAGGCCGGGCGAATGATGGCGGTGCTTGCCCTTATACAGAGGAAGGCTCTTGGTGATGTGGGTGCCAATGTGGTTCAGAGATATTACGCTTCGGCCAGTTCAACCCCGGCGCTGGTGCTCGGGCGTCTCATCCGACAGGCACAGTATCACTTGGACAAGATGGAACACGGTTCCGCTATCTGGTACGAGAAAAAGCTCCAGGAAATATCCACGAAGCTGGGAGACGGACTACCGGCAGCATTCCAACTGGAGGAACAAACACTCTTTGCACTGGGTTACTACCAGCAACGGGCTGACATGTTCGCCCGGAAATCTGATAGAGAAGCCAATGAAGCTAAGGAAGGGGAGGAATAGAATGGCTATTGAAAGCCGCTATGAGTTTTTGTATTTTGTCGAATGTATCAACGGAAACCCCAATGGTGACCCGGACATGGGGAACAGCCCCCGCCTGGACCCACAGGATATGCACGGACTGATTTCTGATGTAGCCATTAAGCGCCGGATCAGGAACTACGTACAACTGGCGCACGGTAATGAGGCACCTTTTGGAATCGTTGTCCAGCAGGCGACCAACATCAATAAGTTCATCGCTTTGGCCCATGAGCAGGCCACCGGTAACCCGAAAAAGGGTGACCGTGTTAAAACATCAGCGGCTCGGAAGTGGTTGTGCCAGAATTTCTACGATGTTCGTACTTTTGGCGGTGTGATGTCCACTGGTGCCAATGCGGGGCAGATTCGGGGTGCCGTTCAATTAACATTCCTTCGGTCGTTGGATCAAATTCTACCACTGGATGTATCCATCACTCGAATGGCCGTTGCTAGCGATGCACCTGGCAAAGAGGCTTCCTATGCTGAGTATGAAGAATGGGAGAATAAGCAGTCTGAGGACAAACTTCGTACTATGGGTCGCAAGCAACTTATCCCCTACGGGCTATATCAGGGAAAAGGGTTTATCAGTGCGCATCTGGCTGAAGATACCACCTTCAACGATCAAGATCTTAATGTGTTTTGGGATGCCCTGCTGAACATGTACGAGCACGACCGGTCTTCAAGTAAAGGGCACATGTCCACCGTCCCCCCGGTAATTGTTTTTCGCCACATTGGCACGGACACCGATTTGACCCAGAGAGCCAGACAGGCTAAACTCGGATGCGCACCTGCACACAAGTTATTTGACCTCGTTGCAGTAGAGAAGAACGCAGGAGTGGCTGCGCCTCGCAGCTATCGTGACTATTCCTGGGTAGTTCAGATCTCCAAGATGCCGCCTGGTGTGGAAGTGGGATTTGCCGTAGTGGATGCGGGGAAAGCAAGCATCTCCTGGGGAAAACTTCCCGACGGTCTGGAGACGATTAGGCTCGTGTAAGGCAGGTGCACTCTGGATCAATGTGTGGAGAGAAACCTCAGGACGACGAATACATCCCCCTGTCGTTCATTGCGCAGTATCTGTATTGTCCTCGCCGGGCGGCCTTGATAATGCTGGAACAACAGTGGAATGACAACATTTACACTGTCGAGGGAGCGATACAACACGATCGTGTTCATGATGATAGGCGGGAAATGCGTAGGGATATCATCAGGCTAACCAGCGTACCGGTGATATCAACAAAACTCCGGCTTAGTGGAAAAAGTGATTGTGTGGAACTCATTGGCGATGACAGTGGTATCTGCATACCAGGATTTAGCGGTAAATGGTGTGTCGTGCCGGTCGAGTACAAACACGGAGTCCGCCGTGATGAACTGGAGTATGAAGCTCAGGTTTGTGCTCAGGCAATATGCCTGGAGGAAATGTGGGGATGCACAATCCAAGAAGCGTTCATTTTCTATGCGGCAGAGCGAAGACGGAAGACAGTGGAGCTGACTGTCGACCTTAGGTACAAAACCCAGGATGCGGCAAGAAAACTGCAAGACATGCTACGAAGCGGTACTACACCGGCACCGGTGAAAACCCGCAGGTGTAAGGGCTGCTCAATGCGGGATCAGTGTATCCCAGAGTTGAACAGGAAAACAAGCGTCTATATTCAAAATTTGGTGAAAGCCGCTACAGGAGATGATGATCTTTAAGCATCTGCTGAACGTGCTGTACGTTTTAACGGAAGACTCCTATCTGCATAAACAAGGAGAAACCATTTGTGTACGAGTGGGCGGAGAGGAGAAGGTCAGAGTACCCGTTCATACCATTGATTCCATCGTATGTTTTAGCAACACGACTGTGTCGACTCCCCTTCTCGCTTTTTGTGGGGAAAAGGGAGTCGGTTTGGCCTTTTTCAGCCCTCAGGGGCGGTTTTATGCTCGGTTGGAGGGGCCAGTCAGAGGGAACGTATTGTTGCGCACAAGACAATATGAAGTTGCTAGGGATCCAATGCGCACTTCGGAAATCATCTGGCTTCTGATAAACGCCAAAATAGCCAATGCCAAGACCGTGCTGTTGCGGGTAGCTAGGGAGCATGGCGACACGGATGCCGCTACCAGGTTACGCCAAGCAGCTAGTAACATGTCTATGATGGCCAAGAAAACGGGACCAGAATCCGGTGGGGAACAGCTTCGCGGTTATGAAGGTATGGCAGCAAACATTTACTTCGGACAGTTTGACGACATGATAAGGGCAAATAAGACTGCTTTCTATTTCAGAAAACGCAGTAAGAGACCCCCTGAAGATAACATGAACGCCATTATGTCATTTCTGTACAGTCTACTCACCAATGAGGTTAAGTGTGCGCTGGAAGGCGTGGGTCTCGACCCGGCAGTCGGATATCTGCACAAGCTCCGACCCGGGCGTCCTAGCCTAGCACTGGACATTATGGAGGAACTGCGTGCACCTTTGTGCGATCGTTTGGCATTAAGTCTTGTTAATCTAAGACAGGTTAAAGAAGACGATTTCCGACGTGAGGTTGGCGGCGTTTATATGCGGGACGAAACACGGCGAAAGATAATAAGCGCTTGGCAGAAGCGTAAGAAAGAAGAGGTGGTGCACACCTTCCTACGTACCAAGATGCCAATTGGACTCATACCGCACGTTCAGGCTTTGCTGTTTGCCCGTTTTCTAAGGGGAGACGTAGACTATTATCCACCTTTTATGTGGAGGTAACTACCATGATGGTGCTAGTAACATACGATGTCAGCCTTGATGAGGGTGGAGCCAAGAGATTGAGAAAAGTTGCCAAGGCATGCGAAAACATAGGACAGAGGGTCCAGAAATCAGTTTTCGAGTGTATAGTAGATTCAGCCCAGTTTGTACGGCTAAAAAGCGATTTACTAAGAATTATAGACCCCCGTAAAGACTCCTTAAGGATATATCTGCTCGGTAAGAACTGGCGGCGGCGAGTGGAGAATTACGGAGTTGCTTTGCGATTCGAGCAAGACGGTCCGCTAATACTGTGACGCGTACCATAAGCATACACGAAGCGGAGGGAGGTTCGCGTATGGTAAGAACGTGTGAATAACGAGATTGCATGTGACGTTGTTTGTTCAATTCTAATTATTCTAGCTCTTCTTCTTGGGATCCGCGAAATACAGTCTCTTAACTGAGCTGTGGTACCGGTTTGAAGCACATACGGTCGCCCCCCGCACGGGGGCGTGGATTGAAACATTTTTCCCAGGTGGAAGGATAGAGGTAAAGCCTGTCGCCCCCCGCACGGGGGCGTGGATTGAAACAAGGTACACAACATCTTTGATCCTCTGCCAGAGGTCGCCCCCCGCACGGGGGCGTGGATTGAAACAAAAAACTGACAGATGCTGCACCGGAAAATAAATGGTCGCCCCCCGCACGGGGGCGTGGATTGAAACTAATCACACGGGTAAACGGGAACAGCGAAATATCGTCGCCCCCCGCACGGGGGCGTGGATTGAAACAGAATAGCGTTGTTGCCCCCATACATAGACGATTGGTCGCCCCCCGCACGGGGGCGTGGATTGAAACATTTTTCCCAGGTGGAAGGATAGAGGTAAAGCCTTGTCGCCCCCCGCACGGGGGCGTGGATTGAAACAAGGTAATTAAAGGATTGTCAGATAGAATTTTATGTCGCCCCCCGCACGGGGGCGTGGATTGAAACACTAAACCTCCAGCATAAATGTGTGTATCATCCGCGTCGCCCCCCGCACGGGGGCGTGGATTGAAACCGGTTGGCGTTTGAAATAAACACCGGAAAAGAAATGTCGCCCCCCGCACGGGGGCGTGGATTGAAACACGAATGTCAAGGTGGAGCGGGTGAGGGATATAGTCGCCCCCCGCACGGGGGCGTGGATTGAAACATCTATAACGAAAAAGCATACACCAATGAGGAGAAGTCGCCCCCCGCACGGGGGCGTGGATTGAAACTTGTTTGGGGGTACGGGCACCGCGCCCAGCGGGGGTCGCCCCCCGCACGGGGGCGTGGATTGAAACGCGTAGTCAGCATGGCCGATTAACTTCTGAATCCGGTCGCCCCCCGCACGGGGGCGTGGATTGAAACTAACAAAGCGCGAGCAGCAGCAACTCCGCAAGCAAGTCGCCCCCCGCACGGGGGCGTGGATTGAAACTGTCTAAGTTCTATGCTGATGAACTCGCACTTTTGTCGCCCCCCGCACGGGGGCGTGGATTGAAACTTATGTGCGCTGCCTGCGCTTTGTTGCGGCATCCGTCGCCCCCCGCACGGGGGCGTGGATTGAAACCACCCGTGAACTAACTAACAACCTTCGGATGATGGGTCGCCCCCCGCACGGGGGCGTGGATTGAAACTTTAATGACGCTACAAGATCTTTTAGACTCGAAGCGTCGCCCCCCGCACGGGGGCGTGGATTGAAACTTTAATGACGCTACAAGATCTTTTAGACTCGAAGGTCGCCCCCCGCACGGGGGCGTGGATTGAAACTGAAAATACTCTTCCCGCAGTCTGGGCAATTGATTGTCGCCCCCCGCACGGGGGCGTGGATTGAAACAACCAACCGGGGAATCTCGCCGCGAATGGCTGCGGGTCGCCCCCCGCACGGGGGCGTGGATTGAAACTGAATATCTACTATGACTTTACCACAAACAACCGCGTCGCCCCCCGCACGGGGGCGTGGATTGAAACATAATCGTTGCGTCGATATGACATTTATTTACTAGTCGCCCCCCGCACGGGGGCGTGGATTGAAACATCCAGCACAGCGTTGATGCCATTACCTGGGTGGATGTCGCCCCCC